>JBGUVV010000304.1:0-11671 GCA_045220525.1 Kiritimatiellia bacterium | reverse complement strand
CGACGTATCCGCCGGCAATTCAGCGAGCACCAGCGCCGAATCGCTTGACGCTTAAAAGGCCCTCATCAAAAAGTGGGATAAGGGTGTTCCGTCCCAGAGATTCGTGGCGGCGCGAATGGCGCAACGAACGCTGACGCGCCATGCGGTCAACGGATAGCGGTTCTCTGGCGCTCGTCGAGGATCTTGTCGAACTCGTCCTCAGCTCCGTCCTCAAGCTCTTCAGGCCTGTCCGGCTGTACTCCGAGATATCGTATCGCAGCGAGGGCGATCCTCTTGAAGACGGGGCCCGCCGAGTTGCCGCCCTGGTGGAACTGAGCCTTCTTGTCGAAGTCGAGCGTCGCGAGGATTACGAGCTTGGGGTCGGAGGCCGGCACGATTCCGCAGAACGAAGCGCGGTAGAGCCCGGGATAATACCCCTTGCCGCCCGGGATCGCCTTCTGCGCCGTGCCAGTCTTGCCCGCGATGGAATATCCGCGTATGGCGGCGCGCCTCGCCGTGCCGGACGGCGTCGCGACGCCAGTCATCATCTGCCGGAGCTTGCGCGCGGTGTCGGCGGAAATCGCGCGGCCCGCAGGCTCCGGCTTGCGCTTCAGTATTTCCACGCCGTCGCCGTCGACGATCCTGTCGACTATATACGGCTTCATCCGCAGCCCGTTGTTGGCCACGGCCTGATACGCGCTCGCAAGCTGTATCGCCGTCACGGCGACGAACTGCCCTATGCCGGCACGCGACCATGAAGCCTTGTCCCACATGCGCTTGTGCGGGTCCTTCAAGATGCCATACTGCTCGCCGGGAAGCTCTATGCCCGTCTTCTCGCCAAAGCCGAACTTCTGCATGTAGCTGAACATCGTATACGGCCCCAGATCGTAGGATATCTTCCCCATCACGATGTTGCACGAGTGGACTATCGCGTCCGTCAGCGTCATCGTCGGCTCCCACACGTGGCCGTAGTCCCCCGGAAGCTTGTAGTAGTCCGGATCCTGCCGGTTCGTGTTAAACCTCGTCAAGGGGCCGTATTTCTTCGGATTGGAATCCATGGCCGCGGCCGCGGTTATCACCTTCATCACCGACCCCGGCTCGTAGTTGAACGCAATCGCCCTGTTGATCTTGCGGTCGTCGGAGGCCTTGCCATAGTCGGACGGGTCGAAATCGGGCATGGACGCCATGGAATACACGGCCCCCGTCTCCGCGTCCATCACGATGGCCCATCCGCTTGCGGCGCCGTATTCGCCAAGACCCCACTTGACGGCGTTCTCGGTCTCGAACTGCACGTTCGGCTCGACAGTCAAGTAGATGTCGGCTCCGGGCTTCGGTGGTATCGAGATTATGCGCTTGTCGTATAGCTCGTGCCTGTTTGCATCTTTCATCCCGCGCACAGTTCCCGGGGTTCCGGCGAGCAGCTTGTCGTATTTGAGCTCAAGCCCCGAAGAGCCTACCATCTCCGCGTTTATCGACCCAAGCACGTGCGAGAGCGAACGCCCGTGGAGATACTGGCGCACCTGCCTGTCTTCGATGGCGATTCCGGCGACGAGAGAGGAATCGGCGATTATCCGATGGGCTTCGGGGTCTGACGAAAGCGCAAGGTACTGGTAGCGGTTCTTGGTGTTCTCCGCCATCGCCTTGAGCTTGGCGTAGTCCACCTTAAGGGCGTCGGAGACCGTCTTCAGTATCGCGTTCTTAGGCCGCGGCGGCTCCCTCTTTCGGCGCACGGCCTTTGCCGCGACTGCATTCGACAGAGCCACGGGGTCGAGCCTGTATTCCCAATACGGAACGGATTTTACGAGAGGATACCCCTTCCCGTAGGCGGAGAAGACCGAGCCCCTTCTGGCGGCGATCTCAAGGTCGAAGACGTAGTTTGGCGCCGAGACGCTCGGATCCACGTGCGAACGGACGAGCTTCTGGCCGGCATACACCGCAAGCGCAGACAGAAGAAGGACAGGAACCCAGAATCTTACGCTCTCGCCCCGCATCGCCATTTAGGTCAGCGCGAACGGCCCCGGTATTGCGCAGTCTTGCTGCCGTTGCGCCGCGCCGCCGCCATCATCGAAGTCTGCCCGACGTAAGGAGTCCCGTCAGCCTTCATGTAAACGGTCTGGTCGCCGCGCGGCGGCCTCATGGCAAGGCCATGCCTTATCAAGGCGGAATCAATCTTCTCCGGAGTCTTCATTGCCTCCCAGCGGGTCGCCTCGCGGTTCAGGGAGTCCTCAAGGCTTGCGAGCTTCTTCTCCTTTTCGCCAATAGACTTCATGATCTGCTGGCAGCTCGACGAGGCGAGCAGGTTGATTATCACCATCACGAAGAGGACCCCTATGATTGCGCCGAACCGCGCTGCGGTCCTCGTCATCACGTTCATCTTCTTGGTTATCTTCCTGTTTTTTCTCATTGCGTCTCCTTACGCTTTACACCTTCTCGATTGCCCTAAGCTTTGCGCTGCGCGCCCTCGGATTCGCGGCGGACTCCGACTCGCCTGGCTTCACCGCGCCGCGCATCACCGCCACTGCCCGCGGCGGCTCGCCCGACCATTCGCACCCCCCGCCCTGCAGGGAGACCATCCTGCCGACATGCGCCGCGAAGAAGCGCTTCACTATCCTGTCGGTCACGCTCTCGAAGGAGATGACGGCGAACCTCCCGCCTGGGGCGAGGAGCCGCATGCCGGCCGCAAGCGCCCTCTCAAGCTCGCCGACCTCGTCGTTCACCGCCATCCTGAGCGCCTGAAATACGCGCGTCGCCGGATGGCGCGCTCCGCGCCTTCCCTTCAGCGACGATATGAAATCCGCGAGAGACGCCGTAGTGTCGAACGGCCCCTTGCTCTCCCTGCGCGAGACAATCGCGCGCGCAACGCGGCGCGATTGCGGTTCCTCGCCGAAATCCCTGAATATCCGCTCAAGCTCGTCAGCGTCCCAGCCGTTCACCAAGTCGGCCGCCGTGACGCCGCCCGATTGGCCCATCCGCATGTCGAGTGGGCCTTCGCGCATGAAGCTGAAACCGCGGTCCGCCTCGTCGAGCTGGGGCGAAGAGACGCCAAGGTCGAGCAGGACGCCATCGACAAACTCCCATCCACGCTCGCGGGCGATTCTCTCCATGTCGCCGTGCAGCCCGAGGACAACGTTGATTCCGCCTGCCGCCGCGACCGCCGTAGGGTCGCGGTCGATCCCGAGGACGGTCCCGCCGCGCCTCGCGATTTCGCGAGAGTGCCCGCCGCGGCCGAAGGTGCCGTCGATGTAGCGGCCCCCTGGCTTCACGGAAAGCGCCGAAATCGTCTCCGCAAGAAGCACAGGTATGTGACCGGTCTGCATGCGTCAGCCCTCCAGCGCGTCGAGCGCGGCGTTGAAGTCGGACAAGCTTCCGCTCGTCTCCGCCGCGTAGTTCTCGGGATTCCACAGCTTCGCCATGCGGACCGAACCCGCCATCACGACCGTCGTCGTCAAGTTCGCAAACTGAAGGAGCTTGTCGCTGATGCGGATTCGTCCCTGAACGTCAATCATGAGCTGCTCTGAGTTCGCGCCGATGAGCATGCCCGCCTTGGTCAGCGCCGGATCAAAGAGCGCCTTCCTCCGCAGCTTCTCGACAAGGTTCTCCATCTCCGCCTTCGGCAGGAGATCGAGGCACTTCCCATTTCGGTCGCGTATCACATAGACGAAGTCGGGATCCCCCATCGCGCGCCGCCACTCGCTGGGAATGGTTATGCGCTTCTTGGGATCAAGCGTCCTTTCAAACTCGCCCATCAGCGCGTTTGACTCGGCCGGAATCGACTCTGCGACACTCTGAACAACCTTCTTTGACATTTTCTGACACCATTATACACTTTCCCCCACCAGATTGCAACTACTTTTTAAGATTTTTTCGATTTTGCAAAAAAGCAAGCCGTCTGCAGGCCTTCTGCAAACGGCTTTTACGGATTAATCCTCAACACGAGGCTCTTTACGAACTACTGTTTCTGCAGTCTCCTTGCGCGCTCAAGGACCTTCTCCGCGAGGTCGGCCTTTCCTATCTTCTTGAGGCACACTCCAAAATTGTGCACTGCCGCGGCATCGTTTGGATTGACGAGCAGCATCGTCTCGTAGCATTTCATCGCCTGAAGGACTTTCCCTACTTCAAGAAAGCCTTGCGCGTTGCGGGCAAGTCTGTCCAGCCGCTCAAGAAGCATTGGGTCCCTTGGATTGCGCAGATAAGCCGTAGCCCACTTCGCCGCGGCGGCCTCTTCGCCGTTCTTGTCCTTCGCCGCTCTCGCCATCGCGTTTCCCTCAAGGACAATGCGCCTTGCAATCTGCATCGAGCGCATCTCCGCGCGAGTCTCGCGCAAGATGTCCCTGTCTATGCCGGAATCGTCAAGCCAGTCGATGAACGGAAGGCTCCTCGGAACAAACCACTCCGCCACCACGTTTCCCTCAAGGCGCGACTTAAACGCGGGCATTATCTCCTCTCGTATCCCGGCATAGTTCGCAAAGACTTCCGGCAGCGACGCCGTGCACTCCGGATCGACCGCGAACATTTCAAGAGCCGCTGAGAGGGAAACTTTTCCTTCGCCGTTCCATCCTACGAGCAGCCAGCGTTCGGCCCCTGGCATCCACACCGTTACATTCTCGGACGGGAAGCTCTCGAGCTCCTTTCGAAAGCGCTCCGCCGACATTCGGGACACGTCAAGCTCGCGCATGGTGACGGCAACTCCGCCGCTTGGCGCGACAAGCGAGACTATCTGCGAGATGGCGTCCTCCACCGGCTTCACCGCAGGGCGCTCCGGTTCCGTGCTCTCCTTGGAGCAACCTGCCGCAAGCATGAAGAGCGCCGCCAGAATCAGAATCGGCGCATGCATGAGGAAATTGGCTCGACCGCAGAACGTCACAGCGCCCTTCTCATCTCGGCGACGCATCTCGCAACCACGCCACGGCGACGCTCGACTGCGGACTTTGCACGCTCGCCAAGCTCGCGGGCCAAAGTGCCTCCATCGGAGAAAAGCGCCTCTATGCGCTCTCCAAGCTCGGCCTCGTCCTTCACCTGGACTATTGCCCCCGAAGAAAGCAGATCGGCCATGACCGGCCTGAAATTCTCGGTGTATGGACCGACAAACGTCGGCTTCCCGCAGAGACACGGCTCGATCATGTTCTGCGATCCGTGCGCACAAAGGGACTTGCCGACGAACACGGCGTCGGCGATGCCGTAAAGGCCCATAAGCTCGCCTGTCGTGTCGGCGAGGAAGACGGCTGGCCCGCCGTCGGGAGATGGCCGATCCCCTCGGCTGCGCCTTATGCAGCGGAACCCCGCTGCCTTGATGTTCGCCTCCACGGCGTCGGCCTTCTCGAAGTGGCGCGGAGCTATCGCAAGCAGAATCCCGTCCCGCGACTTGGGCGACTCGACGAGCCTTTTGTATATCTTGAGGAGCGCCACGTCCTCGCCCGGCCACGTCGATCCCCCGAGCAGAAGTTTCGGGCGGGCGTCGCCATTCGCGCCACCGAAGATCCACTCGCCCATCTCGCGCTCCTTCGCCTCGTTTCTCTCGGCTGCATCGAACTTGAACGATCCGCACACGGAGATGTTGTCTGCCTTCGGCGCCGCCGCGCGTATCCTGTCGGCGTCGAGATCGGACTGTGCGAAGATCCCGCCGAAGCTCCTGAACACGTCGCCGAAGAAGAACCTCGCGGCGCGATAGCGCGGGGCCGAACGGTCGGAGACTCGCGCATTGACGAGAAACGTCGGGATTCCCGCGCGGGCGGCGCGGCGGATCAGGTTGGGCCATATCTCCGACTCCGTGAGGACAAGCGCCCTGGGGCGGATCGTGAGAAGCGCGGACTTGACGAACGAGGGGAAGTCGATCGGATTGTAGATGAGCACGTCCCTGTCTGTAATCTCGCTCTCGGCGGCTTTCCATCCAGTCGACGACGTAGTGGAGAAGCAGAAGCGCACTCCCCTTTCCACGCTGCGCCACTCCCTCATGAGCCGCCCCGCGACGCGCACCTCTCCGACGGAAACCGCATGCACCCAGACGAATTCGCCAGGCTCCAGCTCGCCATTGGAGAAGTCGTGGGAGTCGGAAAGCGAATCGCGACGCCCAAGAACCTTTAGGACTTCCTCAGGATATATCGCGAACCTGTCGCCCAACCTTGCCGCGTAGCCGCCCCTGCGAAGCATCCTGACGAGAAACGACGGCAGCATGAGCGGATACGCCGCCAGGAAGAGGAGATTGTATGCGATCCACTTCACTTCACGACAAAGAAGATTCGTCAGGCCTTGAGCGCGCCAAACGGCGAAAGCGTGGCCCCGGGTTCCACGTCCTTAAGGACAGGCGTGCCGCATGCGACGACGGCGCCCTTCCCTACGGTCATGCCGGGTGCGGTGCAGCTGTTCGTTCCCATGAATGCGTCCTCGCCGACCGTCGTATGGCCGGAGAGCGATACGCCAGGCGCGATGTTGACGAAGTCCCCGACGACGCTGTCGTGTCCGACTCCCGCACGGGCGTTGATGATGACGAACTTCCCGATGTCCGTGCCGACCGACACCACGGCCTCTACCGCTATGTAAGTGCCGTGCTTGAACTCCGTCGTCGGCGACACCTGCGCCGAGGGATCGATGATCGCCGGGAAGTCGTGTCCGCGCAACTGCGTGTAGATGCGCCTGCGTATCGCGTTGTCGCCGATTGCGATAAAGACCGAGGCGCCAGGCATGTCCTTGGAGGCCTTTTCAACCGTGCCAAGCATCGGATAGCCCTCGAAGTTGCCGGAGGCCTTGGCGGGGTCGTCGTCAGCAAAGCCGACTACGTTCCACACAGGCTGAGGCGCAGCCTCGTTGATCCGCTCTATCGTCCAGACTGCCTCGCGGCCGAAGCCGCCCGCGCCGACAATGAAGATGTCCCTCATGACAAGTTTCTCCTTTCGTCTTTTTTTAAAGTTTACGGCTCGCGTCCTTGATGGCGCGGCAGACCGCCCTTGACGTGATCGTCGCAGAAGTTATGGCCTCGACGTCTCCGCCGTCCTGCTTGACGGAGAGGGAGGCGCCCGTCTTTCCGGAGAACTGGCCCGAAAACTCCGGGGCGTTGAGCTTCATGCCGAGGCCCGGCGTCTCGGTCGCCACAAGGGTCCTGTAGCGGACGACAGTCGCCTTGTCGGCCATGAAGCCCACCATGAGCTCTATGTCGCCGCCGTAGCCGTTGGGATCCTTCCCCTTTGCGGCGTAGCCGATGACCTTGCCGGAGGCGTCCTTCCCGGCGAACACGCCTTCAGAAGCCTCGGCGACCGACACCACGCCGTCCGGCATCACCGCCATGACGGCCCTCTGCTCGTCTGCGGCCTTCGTCGCCTTTATCGGCTCCGCCGTCATGGAATTAACATAGGCGAGCACGCCCGCGCACACCGCGCTAATCGCCGTGAGGCTAACGACCAGGCCAAGTATCTTTTTCATCCCAAGGTTCTCCATTCAAGATTCTTCATTTCGCGCCGAACGGCTTTGGCTGCGTCCAGCGGTTGATGAGCGGCGTAAAGGCGTTCATCACGAGGATCGCGAACGAGCACCCCTCGGGATACGAGCCGAACTGCCTTATCAGCATGCAGAGAAGCCCACATCCGAAGCCGAAGACGACCTTGCCCTTCGCGGTGATCGGAGAGGTAACGTAGTCCGTCGCCATGAAGCACGCGCCGATCATGACGCCGCCCGAGAGAACCTGCGATACGGCGGGCGCGCCTCCTGCGACAAGGGAATAGCAGAAGACGGTCGCTATGAAGACGACGGGGATGTGCCATGTGATCACCTTGCGGAAGACGAGATACAAGGCCCCGATTGCAAGCGCAATCGCGGAAACCTCGCCTATGCAGCCTGGGATGTTGCCGACCGCCATGTTCCACACCTCCGGGAGGCCGACACCTGCGCCGCAGAGCCCGTGGGGGGAAGCGGTAGTCGCGGCCTCCGCGCCGAACATGCCCTTCATCGTCGCAAGCGGCGTTGCCGTCGTAACGGCGTCGGGCGTCCGCCACCAGAACGGCTTGAGCCATGTCGTCATGGGCCCCGTGAACGATATGAGCATGAACGCACGTGCGCCGAGCGCGGGGTTGAACGGGTTCATCCCGAGCCCGCCGAAGACCTGCTTGCAGATGGCGATCGCGAAGACCGACCCGACCACCGCCATCCAAAGGGGAATCCCCGCCGGCAGGTTGAGGGCGAGCAAGAGCCCCGTCACGACTGCCGAGAGATCGCCTACCGTCGATTCGCGCTTCATCGCGATGCGGCAGAGCGCCTCCACGACAAGGCACGTCGCGACGCACGTAAGGATCGTCCAGACGGCAGGCATGCCGAAGAAGTAGATTCCCATCGCGGTCGTCGGGAGAAGCGCGATTATGACGTCGAGCATTATGCGCCTCACGCTCGCCTTCGCATGAGTATGCGGCGAGGAGCTCAGTATAAAGTGTTCGGCTGTGTCTTTAGGTTTCATGTTCCAATTTCCACTTTACATTTCACACTTCTCATTTTCCGGCGGCCGCCGCCGCGGCCTTGGCCTTCTCCGCTGCGATGCGCGCGCGTATCGACGCCTTCGCGCGACGGCAGCTCTGGGTGATGGTGCGGTAGGCGGGGCAGCCGAAACTGCACGCACCGCACTCGATGCAGTCCATGACGAAGGCGTCCTCGGCGGCCTTGATGTCGTTCGCGTCAACCGCCTTCGAGATGAGGGCCGGATTAAGGTTCATCGGGCACGCCCTCAGGCAGCGCCCGCAGTTGATGCACGCGCCGGAGGCATACTGGAAGACGCGGCGGCGCGAAAGGAGAAGAAGCCCAGACGTCGTGCGGGTCGTCGCGATCTCGAGCGTGGAGACGGCGAACCCCATCATCGTTCCGCCGGAGATCACCTTCGCCGGCGGTTCCTTCTCGCCGCCGCAGAACGCCACAAGGTCGGAATACTTCGTGCCGCACGGGGCGAGGATGTTCTTCGGCTCCACGACCGCGTCGCCGGAAACCGTGGTAACGCGGGCGAGAAGCGGCTCGCCGAGCTCTACGGCGTCGGCTATCGCGGCGACCGTGCCGACGTTCTCGACGACGCAGCCGACGTCAATCGGGAGGGCCGGCGGCTCGGGGACGACGCGCTTGACAGTCGCGTAGATCTGGTGCTTCTCGCTGCCCTGCGGATAGAGAACCGGCAGGACCACAATCTCGACATTTCCCTCGATGTCCGCAAACGCCTTCTCGAGCGCGGCAATCGCATCGGGCTTGTTCGCCTCAATCGCAATCCTCACGGCGCACTGGCCGAGGAACTTGCGCATGATCTCGACGCCGAGCCTGATGCGGTCCGCACGCTCGACCATGACCTGATGGTCTGCACAAAGATACGGCTCGCACTCGGCGCCGTTGAGAATCAGGTATTCGCAGCGCTTGCCGGGTGGAGGGTTAAGTTTTACCGCCGTTGGGAAGCCCGCTCCGCCCATTCCGCAGATGCCGGCCTCTTCTACGCGCTTCAAAAGCTCCTCGCGCGTCACAGCCTTCCAGTCAAGCGGCGGAAGGATGGCCCCGTTCCCCGTTGCCCCATCTTTTGCCGTCGTGTCGATGATTACGGCGTCGGCCTTGCCGCCAGCAGGGCCAAGGCGCTTTTCAACCGCCTTCACGAGCCCGTCGGCAGGAGCCCTCACGCAAACGGAGATAAAGCCGTTCTTCTCGCCAAGTACCTGGCCACGCCGGACAAAGTCCCCGGCCTTCACGACGCACTTGGCCGGCGCGCCAAGATGCTGGCTCATGGAGACGACAAGCTCCGAAGGAAGCGGAAGTCTCTCTATCGCCTTGCCGCGGGCAAGCTCCTTGTTGTAGTCGGGATGCACCCCGCCTTTGAAACGAAACGACGATTTTACGGTCTTCATGGGTGTATTATAGCAAATCCGTCGCAGCACGACCAGCAAGTAAACGACATGCCGTCGTACGGACAGTTTCTGGAAAGAGAGGCGAAAGAGCTTACGTCAACGGTCCTCTTGGGGCCGAGGGCGACTTTCGTCTTGCGAAGCGAAGAGGCGATTTCCCTTCCTCCCGGCAAAAGTCCGAGCGGCATTTCGTGCCATGCCCTCGCCCATGCCGCTACGTCCATTCCCTCTTCCTCGACCATCACGGCATATGTAATTGGAATCGCGGTCTCAAGCCCTACGATGCCGTTCGCCGCCTTCTCCCACGGGCAGTCCTTCAGGCGCTTTGGATGCGGGGCGTGGTCCGTCGCAAACATGAGGACGCCGTCCTTCACTGCCTTTCGCACTTCAAAGCGGTCCTCCCTCGTTCCGAGCGGCGGGGCCATCTTGTAGTTTGGCGAGTTGTCGCGTATGTCGTCGCAGCAGAGGAGAATGTGGTGGGGAGTCGCCTCCGCACTCACGGGAAGGCCTTCCTTCTGGGCGTTGCGTACAAGCTCCACTCCCTCGGCCGTCGATATGTGCTGGACGTGGAACCTGCAGCCCGTCTCGCGGCATACGGAAAGGTCGCGGCGGATGCACTCTGCCTCGGAAAGCCCAGGCGCGAGGTCGTGCTGCGAGACGACCATGTTTAGCTCGCACGCCCTCGCCATCGCCTCCTCAAGGACTCGCTGGTCGCGAACATACGAGCCGTCGTCGGTGAAGAACACCGCCCCCGCCTCGGCAAGCGCCTCCAAGTCGGCCACTTCCTCGCCTCTGCGCCCGCGCGTTATGCATGCGGACGAGAAGAGCCTCACGTCGCCAACGTCGCGGCGGTTCGCGGCCACGGCCGAGGGGCTATCCATGGGCGGCTCGGTGTTCGGCATGGTGACGACCGCGGCAAATCCGCCGCGCCGCGCCGCGGCAAGGCCGCTTTCTGTAGTCTCCGACTCGGGAACGCCGGGATCGCGGAAATGCACATGCACGTCCACGAATCCGGGGAACTCAAGTATGCGCTCAGTAGCCGGCATGGTCGTCAGTCTTCTCGGGGAACTTCACCTTGATCCCCTTCTCGTCTATCGCGTAGCGTATGTTCGACTGTGCGACCCTCATCGAGTCGTACTTGAGGGTAAGGGTCTTCGCCTCCATGTCCCAGACGTAGGAGTCCTTCCTGATGCCGTCGTATCGCGCGAGCGCCGCGACGACCTCGCTGCGGTTCGTCTCCGAAAGACCTGGCATAGTCACCGTCATCTCGCGCACGTCCTCGCGGCGGCAGCCGGAGAGGGCCGCGAACGCGGCGAAGGAAGAAGCGGCAACGGCATAGCGCAATCCTGTCATGTCAAACCTCACTTGAACGTGGTTGGGGCCTTGTCGCGGCCGAACGGCGAAATCTCCATGAGAGCGTTGACGACACCTGGCAGCTTTTCGAGGACGTATTCGACTTCGTCCATGGTGTTGTAGCGCGAAAGCGAGAAGCGCACCGAGCCGTGAAGCGCGACGAAAGGAACGCCCATCGCGCGCATCACGTGGCTCGGGTCTAGCGAGCCGGACGCGCATGCGGAGCCGGTGGAGATGCAAATCCCGAGATCGGAGAGGCGGTATGCAATCGCCTCGCCCTCGATGTACTTGAAGGAGACGTTCAATGTGTTGGGGAGCCTGTTGTCCCTGTCGCCATTTACAATCGCCTCCGGGCACGAGGCGACGATCCCCGCCTCAAGCCTGTCGCGCATGGCCGCAAGCGCGACGCTCTCTTTTTCCATCCCCGTGCGGGCAAGTTCGCACGCCTTCGCCAGCCCCACTATGTAGGGAACGTTCTCCGTCCCTGCGCGGAC
>JBGUVV010000303.1:0-5328 GCA_045220525.1 Kiritimatiellia bacterium | reverse complement strand
TGAAGACGGCGAGGACTGCAGCTAATAGCAGAGACATGCCTTAGAGCACTTTTTTGGCGTCGTTGCGGCGATAGAGCCCGAGATCGTCCATGCGCTTGAAGAGCTCCTTCAGCTCCCCTTTTGCGAGCGGACGCCCGGCGGGCGCACGGCCCTCGCCGACGTCCAGGCCGATGTACTTCATCATGGACTTGTGCCATGTGAAGTTGGGCTTTGCGATCATCAGCTCGACATGGCGCACTACATCATCCATGATTGGTTGCGCGGCGGCGAAGTCGTTGGCCTTGGCGAGGTCGCACATCTTGACGAATGCCTCGGGGTACATGTTGTCGGAAGTTCCGATGCAGCCGGCGAACACCCCGCTTGCAAGGGCGTTCAAGACCTGCTCGTCGGCCCCGGCGAAGAAGACTGCCTCCTTGGAGAGCCTGTTCTTGAGCTGCGTCACGTTCCAGTACTTGTAGTTCGTGTACTTCATGCCCTTGACGTTCTTAAGGTCGAAGAACCTTGCGTCACGGTCGGGCACGACATCGGCGCCGAGCGAATACACCATGAACGGCAGGTCCGTTGCCCCGGAGACGCGTTTGTAGTAGTCCAGGTTGGCGTCGAAGCACTGCCCGAAATAGACGGTGCCGACGGCGCTAACCCAGTCGACGCCGGCCTTCGCTGCTGCACGCGCGAGTTCGCAGGCGTCGTCGGCGTTCATCGCGCCGACGTGCGCAATGATCTTCGCGCGCCCCTTCGCCGCCTTGACGGCCCGCGAATAGACGCGCTTGCGCTCGTCCTTTGTCAGCAGGAAGCTCTCGCCCGTGGAGCCGGTCAGGTAGAAGCCCTTCAACCCCTTGCGAATGCCGTACTCGACCTGCTTCTCGATCATTCCCTCGTTCAGCGAGCCGTCCGACTTGAACGGAGTGTACAGCGCCGCGAACGCCCCTTCCATGCCATTGAAGCATTTGTCCATTTTCAATTCATCTCCTATTTTTATTCGTCTCTTGGGCCGGGATAGTCCGGGCCGCCAGCGGCAAGGTAGCCGCCAGATTTCCCGGTAGAGTCCTTCGAAACCCAGAAAGCAAAAAGCGTGGCAACATTCAGCCGAAACCGAAAACGCACGGGCTTCCCCGCAAAACGCGAAAGATCGCCGCCCCTCCAAGACAGGGCGCACTTCGTTGAATCCAGGCGAGTCATCCCCTCGCAGTCTGCCGCCGCATAGCCGGGGAACGGATTGCCGTCCGCATCGACGACCTCCGCAGACAGAGCCCCAAACCGCGCATCGGCGTTAACGAACAAATGCGCGCCGGAGAACACGACCGGGCGCGTCACCACTTCGCCGACGCCATCTGCCACCATTCCCGCGAACCCGTCTCGGCGGAGCGAGGCAACGCCGATGGATATGTTGGCGTGCAGCCCGTTTGCAAGCCGGCACTCCTCCGACTTCATCGTGGCGTCGCCGCGCGCGGCGTTGTAGAAGAAAAGAAGACGCTCGTCCTTTATGACGAAGCCGCTTGAGCAAGGGCTGAGATAGCCGGAATCCCAGCATCCGGAACCCCAGTCGGAGTCAGGTATCGCAGGCGTACGGTCAGGGCGCGTGAAGTTGAAGCCGTCGCGAGAATAGGCGAAGTGGATGGTAGTCGTCTTGGGCATTCCGTGTTGCGCGGCTTCGGTGTTGTCGCGCCCCGACAGTACCTTGAAGAGGCCAACCATGATGGACTCGTACGGGGTAGCATCGACGTTATAAAGTTCGCACCTGCGGCGAGTTCCGCCTATTTCGCGCGGTACGTCGTCGTAGTCGCAGGCCAGCCACAGGTAGCAGTCCTTTGTGTTGGACCAGCGGTTGGCACGGTAGAATTGCGGATCGGCGCCTGTTTTCTGCTCGGAAGTGAAGCTGCCGAAGTCCCATGCGGCGCCGGCGAAGAAGTCGTCGTGCTCGCGGTACATGCGCGAACGCAGTCGCCATGCCGCGCGGATGCTCCACACCCACTTTCGCCGGAAGGGGTTGAAGAACACCGTCGAACTGTCGCCGCCAAGCCCCGTACGCGTCTTCATCTCCCACTTGATGCCGTCCGCCGAGGCGTACTCGTACGCACGACACGGATTCTCGCCGGGAGAGACGAACATCCGCCAGTTGTCGTATGGAGCGTCGGTAGTGAAATCCGGCCAAACGCTGAACGTATCGAAATAATGATCGGGATAGATCAGCACGTTCGTGCCGCGCGGCCCCACTTTCGGCCTCGTCCAGTGCACCGCATCACCAGACTCCGCTATCGCCAGCAGCCCAGACCAGCTCGCCAGATACCACATCCGGAACTTGGAGCGCTTCGGATCCCACCAGACACCGCCTCCCGAGAGACTGCATGCAGGCACGCTCTTGTACATCGGGTTCCACTTCTGCGCTGTTGTTGCATCCGCCGGATACGGACGGTCGCCAAGCTCGGTCCACCGCGCCAGCTCTTCGTCGGTCTCCGGCCAGAGCACGGGGTTGCCCATGAATTTGACCGGCTTGTAGAACTTGCGCACGACTCCCTTGGAATCCGCCACGAGAAAGTCGTCCACGAACAGCTGGCGGCCGACGTCGATCGGTATGGCCTTCGGCGGATTCTTTAGATAGTGCGGCGTAGTCGGACCAGGGAACATCGCGTCTATGCGCGGCGGCCATTTCTCAGGCAACTCGATGCCGTTGTACAGCGTCTCGCCGGCAAGTGCACAGCCGACGAGCGCAAACGCCAAAAGCATTGCCCTCAGAAGAGACAGCATGTCAGTCGATATACTTACCGAATGAGTATCACCGAGCCTGGTCCGTTGCCCTCGAGAATGCGAAGCTCACCTGCACCTGCAAGTACATTCTTCACAGCGGGGAAACCCTTAGTTGCGGAATATACGCCAGCGCCACGCTCAATACCGCCGACCGTCAGTGTCTTGAACGGCATCTGGCCATCGTAGTCGAGGTTGAGCGATGCGCCAGTCTTCGCAAGCGAAAGGTCCGCATTTCCGGTTGCGAAGGTCTGCATCTTCTCCGTCAGCGTCGCCGAACCCGCCTGCACGTCAAGCCCGTTCAGGACGAGCGCACCGTCAAGGACGAGCGAACCCGCGCCGGTCTTCACGAGCGAGGCCGCCGACCTGCTGTCGTCAGCAATTGTCAGCGTCTTGCCATCCGCGACCTCGAACGTGACCTCTCCACTCGTCGTAAGCGTAAAGATCTCGCGCGTGATCGTGTCTGACTTGCCAGCCGCCCACGTTCCGCCGTTGAGGTTGATAATGTTGAGCGAGGGGTTGGCGGATGCCTGAAGAGTGCCGCCGAACTCGAACCGCCCGTTGTTGAGCGTGTAGGTGAACTTGACGCCGCTCGTCACGCGCGCGAACATCCAGTCCTTCGGAAGGATGAACGTACCGCCGTTCTGGACGAGTTCGAACGTACCGCCAAGGCTGCCGTTGGAAGCCATGACAAACGACAGATGGAAGCTGTTGTGGCCGCGAAGCTCGCCCGAATCAAGCACATAGCGTCCATAACCGCCGACACGCGGCTGCGTCAGCGCCCAGTTGCTTCGGTTGTTGATGAGGTCGTCGAATATCGTGGTCGAGTAATCGACGGTCGCGCCCTCCTGATGCGTCTCACCGCAGCAGGCCGTGGCACTCTCCGCGTTCCACGCCGTAAGGACGATGCCGTAGTTCCGCACGCGGCAATTCTCCTTGAGCGTGACGACCGGCGTTCCGTTGGCATCGTCGATCACGCCGCACGTCATGATTCTCACGCCCTCGACAATATAGTCGAACGTCGCGCCGCCCTCGCGAACGGTAAGCCAGTAGTTGTCATCGTCCGCCGCCGGCGTGACAGAACTTGCAACCGCGCCGTTGAACATGACTTCGCCCCAGCCCGTCTTGGTTATCTTGCCGGCGAACACGACATCGTTGCCGATGACGAGCGTAGCGCCCTTCTCGACATGGATGTTCGCGCCGTCCGCGAACGTCAGCGCCGCGCCAGAGAGCGTGTTCGTCTCGCCCGCCGTCGCAGGATCGTAGTTGAGGGACGAAAGCGTCGTCGCCGCATCAACCGTCGTCGTTGTTCCGTCGGGCATGTACGAGAGATCGCCGACCGTGCCGTCAAGTCAGGAGGCGGATCGCGCCGCAACCGTCACAGTGCCGCCGAAGAGCGAATATGTACCGGGCGCGTAATCTGTATTACCGACGACGAGCCGCTTCACCGTGATGCTGTGCGCGTTGAGCTTGAGGCAGCTCGCAGCGGCAAGTATGATTGTATCAGGGTCTTTCAGGATGTTGCAGGGATTAGAGCTTGACGCAGAATAAATGTCCATGACTGACTGTGGATTATCCACGACAAGCTTCGTAGGCCCGTTGAGCGTCGCAGTCTGTATATCAAGCTTCGCGCCGCCGGTCAGGCGGATGGTTCCCGTGTTGGTGTATGTTCCCTTGACCGTACCCGTCTTGCCGTTCGGGCCCGAGAACACAAAGCCTCCAGGGCCCTCGATGGTTCCACCCATGATGGCCATAACGTAGTCCGTCATGTCAAACACCGGATCGCCGTTCTTTCCGGTCAGACAAATGGTCGAACTGGCTTCGAACGTACGATATGTTCCGACCGGATGGAACGTGACGCCGCCAAGATAGAATGTAATCGCATTCTCGTCTCTGACTTTGACATATCCGTCCGGCACACGATAAGTTGAACAATTACCGCTCAGATAGACGTCTCCACCATAGAGCCGCACATAGTTCTGGTTGCAGCTGCCCCGTATTGGTCCGCACCTCAAAGTGCCGCCAGACATCTCAAAGCTGCCGCCAGGGTATGCGCTGTTTGCCGAAATCTGCGAAGTGTAGCCCAGATAGATTCCCGCTGGCGCGTTCATTTCACCATCCTCGAGGATGTATGCTACTGATTCTGGTGGCGTCTGAACCATGAGATTCTGCATCCAGAAATTGTCATACGTTGTCGTTCCGCCTGTCTGTCGTATAATGATCGAGTTCAGATAGCCTGGATAACCTTCGCTCAATCTCCCGACCGATATCACCGAACCGTCGACTATGACAAGCTCGCCTTGAGTGTTTGGATGCGCCGAGTTGTAATTGATGAAATTATGCGCAGCCCCTGTATAAGGATAGAGCGTCCTGAGCCCATCAAACACCATCTTGCCATCAAGCGCCAAGAGCGGATGGACATTCCCTCCAGATTGATTGTTGGGAGCGGACTTCTTGCACGTCAGCGTTCCGCCGCCGGTCAAACTCATCAGGTTGTTTGTCGTGCGTTTGAAATCGACGTCAAGGACAAGTTCGCATCCGACCGGGACATAGAGGCAACAAGCGTAGGCATCACCACCGATGGAA
>JBGUVV010000302.1:0-12663 GCA_045220525.1 Kiritimatiellia bacterium | reverse complement strand
AGAAGAGCCTTTTCAGGAATGCCGTTCAGCTCCGCTTTCACAAGCAGAAACTCAAGATTCACTTTTGTCTTTTTAGCCATCGTTTTCGCATCCTTTCACGTTATCTTGCCAAATCACGCAATTTCCCTGCCAAAATAACCACCGTCTCAGGGGTCTCTCCCCGCCGAATCCCCGCCGAATCCTCATCCGGGGACCCCCATCGGGGTTCCTTATGACGCCAGCTGGCGGATCCGTGCGCGTATGCCGCGGCAGATGTCGTGGTAGACAGGAGATGGATGCCGCTTGTCCACTTCATCGACAAGAGGGGTAATCTCATTCTTGACCGCGGCAATCTGCCGCCTGATTGAATCGAGCACCAGCTTCCCGCCTATTCCGGCACGCTCCAAGGTGCGAACGATCTTGCCCGGCGTAATCCACCTGAACTCGAACTTGCCGTCGAACTTCATGGCCATCTTCCTGCCGATCTGCGGATAGACCGTCGTGCAGATAAGATCGTACTGCGGCGCAAGGCGCGGCCTGCCGTCCTTGTACACTACGGAGAAGTTCTTTCCGTGTGCGTCTCCGTTTCCGATTATGAAGTTGAACACGACGCGGTCGACGAACGACATGACATCGGAACCTGGAAGATGCATGTCGCGCAGAAGCCGCACGCATTCCACTACGGACGGTCCGCCCTGGTCCTGATACTTGATTTCCGGCCTGCACTTCAACAACTGGCAGAAGTCCTCCTGATGAAGCCGGCGGACGATGCCGCCAGACTCGGCGCGGTCGTACCTGCGGGTCACATAGTAGTCAATGCCTCTCACATTGACTATGCCGCATTCCGCCGTGTCAAACCCGCATCTCCGCGAAAGCTCCATGCAGAAGTATTCGTTCTGGACAGAACCCGGGAACCGTTCGATTTCCGGCTTTATGATGTGCGTCGAAGGCGTTCCCCTCAACGGCAGCACGATCTTCCCGTCACGGAGGCAGGCAATAAGCTTGTCTTGCGCACCTGCACCGGAAATGCCGCGGAACTCGTCGTCGATTCCAAGAGGCCGCTTGCCGAGGTTGCAAAGAATGTCGTCCGCCTCGTCATCAGTCAGCTCGCGGTATACGGGCTCGTCGGTTCGGCACGGACGTTTTCCAGGCTGCCAGAAGGCTATCGCCCCCGCGCAGTCTCCGCCTATTTCGCAAAGAAGTCCAAAAGTGTCTTCGGGCGTCACCCCGACAATCTCCGCTATTCGCCGGCGCACACCCTCGTCCGGCAGAAGATTGGAGAAGAACGCCATCACGTCGCGCTCCTCGTATATCCTTTCGCTCAGCGGAAGCGTGCTTGAAACAACGGCAGGGGAATCAGATTCGAGGTACTCGGCGAGATATCGGAACGAGATTCGCCCGTCCGTCCGCTCAAGCGCCCCTGCCAGGCGGTCGCAGAGATAGACATCCAACCGCTCCGTCATGAATCGCTCCATGGGCTGTACACGAACATGCAAAGGCCAAGGGCGGATATGACCGCCAACAGCTTCTGAAGCTGGACAGTCCCCTTGCCGTTCTCAACGTCGGAGATGAACCTTATGCCGGTATTGGCAAGACCGGCAAGCTGAAGCTGTGAAAGCTTCTGACGCTTGCGCTCGGCGAGAATCAACTTTCCGACATCGGAGGCACTATAGAGCTGTTCGTGTTTCATGTTACCGAGCGGTAATATATCATATTTCTCCACCGCCGTCAAGCGTGAGCGTTACCGCTCGGTAATACACCGCCCGTCATCCGACCCGGTTCCGGCAGCCCGCCCCTACCTCATCCGGGGGCAGGCGTAAACCTAAACCTTCAAAAAGGTGTTCTTGCGATATAGAAACCAAAGAACCAGCCAACACAAGACAAAATGGCCAGCCGTCACGACTACCTTGGCCCAGGCAGACGGAGCAAGCGGCGCAAGACCGCCGACAAAGAACCTCGACACGGCGTCGAAGTCGATGATGCGCTGAAGCAGATAGATCGTTATCGCGTTCATGCCTACGACGCGCAGCGGAAATGTCCAGCCGCGCCACATCTTCACATCGACGATCCAGTAGAACGCGGCGAACAGGGCTAGTGAGTACGAACCTGCGGCAAGGACGAATGTGGAAGTCCAAAGCTTCTTGTTGATCGGCATCCACTGCGACCAAACAAGCGCCGCGACAAGCATCGCAGCCGCCACCGCAAGTATCACAACCACCTTGCCGTCCCCATTCCACACCCACTGTTCCCAGTTACCCGTTCCCTGTTCCCCCCTCCACCTCACGAACTCGCCGGTGAACATTCCGAGCATCGCGGTCACTATCGCGGGGAAGGTACTCATGATGCCTTCGGGATCTGCGCCCGACTTGCCAAGCGGATTCGGAAGCAGCAGCCTGTCAACATACGCGGCGAAGTTCCATTCGACCGACCACGGATCTGCGCCGTCCGGAGCACCCGGGACGACTGCATAACGCATCACCGCCCAGTAACCAACGAGAATGGCCACCGCCCACGCAATCCGCGCACGCCACGAGAATGCGACATAGAGAAGCGCCGCGAACGCCCACCCGAGGCCGATACGGGCAAGGACGCTCGCCCAGCGCACCTCTCCAAATCCCTTAGTGAAGAGACCGTTGTAAACCATGCCAAGCATGACAAGCGCGAATGCTCGCCAGGCGATCTTGCGGCAGATGCGCAGTGTGCTCCATCCCTTCTCGCGCATCTTCGCGCACGAGAACGGGAACGCGACGCCCGCAATGAACAGGAACAGCGGAAAGATCGTGTCGTGCTGCGCGAACCCGTGCCAATCGACATGGCACATTTGCCGCGCAAGCCAGCATCCGTCGCCAAAGCCGAATGCGTTGCACAAACTCGTTGTCACGGCAGAAAGCCCCATGATAAAGAGCATGTCAAAGCCCCGAAGGGCGTCGAGCGAAAGAAGCCTCGCCCCTTTCCCGGCCTCCAATTTTATTTCTGCAGACCTCGCCACTGCCTATCTATACATAATCATCATACCGAGACCATCTGCACGCCACTGCCACGTTAGTCGTACAGGCGCACCACTCTCATTGGCGACAACGTACGTGTAGTTCGTGCCATCGTGCGACTCAGGTGTTCCCCATGCACCGTTCGTCCAGCGCTCGATCGTATATCCTGCAGGCATGTAGGTGAAACTCACACCGCCCTTTTCCGCCGCGACCGGTGCAGCCGTAAACGTGCCTTCCGTCAGCACTTCGTACACTCCATTCGGCTGGACGCCCTGTGCAAGCGGCTTCGATGACGCCACGACAACATTCGTATAAACCGCACCGTAGAAACGAATCTCATCGACCTTTCGGTTCTGAGCAAGTTCCGCCTCCCTCAAGGAGCGATTGTAGAATCTTGCGGAATAATATAGGCCGCGCGAAAGCCGTACGTCGATTGCGGATGGATTGTTGGCATAGTGCGCACCGCCGACAGACCACCTCACGTTGTCAAACGGCAGAAATACCGATCGCGCGATTTCGCTGCCAGCCTCCGTCTCACTCGTGTACTTCACGCCCTGAAACGCATACGACTTGCTGCTGGTCGTTATGCCGGTCAGGTATTTGCATGTCCAGTCGGAGAATGACGACCTCCCGCCTACCGCCGAGTTTGCTCCCGTCCAGTAGTCATTCTTCCACAAGACTTGCCAGCGCTGCCACACGGTGGGAAGATACGGCCTTGTGAAGAAACCATAATCGCTATTTGCACAGAGATATGTCGGATACGTAGAGACTGCGCCGTCCGTGTCGCGCGCGGCATCGGCGGCAATCTGCGCGTCATTGTC
The DNA here is from genome assembly GCA_045220525.1 of Kiritimatiellia bacterium. Classification (GTDB taxonomy): domain Bacteria; phylum Verrucomicrobiota; class Kiritimatiellia; order RFP12; family UBA1067; genus UBA1067. The sequence continues at coordinate 8,876 of JBGUVV010000302.1, read as the reverse complement.
GATGTCCATGGCCAACTGTACCGTGATGTTCGTGCCAAGGCTGATCGCATTCGCCATGAGCGCATACGAATCGCCCTTGAAGCAATAGGCGTTGCCGCCTGCCCATGAACCAGTCGTGACGGCGACATCAGTTGTGCCATTGAAAGTCATGTAGTTGTCAGACTTGAGATCCTTCCACGTGGCCGCAGTTGCATCGTGTGCAAGATCGGCACCGACATTGCGGACTCCATCGTACTGCGCGACAAGGCCGCCCTGCACGTAGTCGCCCACGTCGTACTCAGCCGCCGTGCGAATGCCGCGCGACGGCTTCCACAACCATGTCAAACGGACAATCTGAGAATCGTCCGAAACCGTGTATGTGTAGCTGTTCCCCGAAAACGCCTGCGCGTTCACCCAGCCGGACCCGCCCCGCGTCTCGATGACATAGCCGTCCGCCGAATACGTAAGCCCGTTGACCGTAGTATCCGGTGCAGTAAACGTATGCGAACCGACAACCTCGTAAACCCCCGCCGTCTCCACGCCGGACACCCCGGCGTAGGAGGATGCAGCGACGACGACGTTCGTGTAGACTGCGCCCCTGAAACGTATCTCGTCAATCCTGCGATTATGCTTCAGTTCCGCCACTGTCAACGGACGGTTGTAGAATCTGGCGGCATAATAACGACTCATTGTCAGACGTTCGTTGATTGTCCCATACGAAGCTGTCTTCGTGCTATGGAATCCGCCGATGGCCCACTTGCATCGATCAAATGGCTTCACCGTATTGCCACGATCAGTTTCGTTTTCATACGCCGCATTCTGACCAAGATACGAATTCTCGTATGTGGTTATAAGGTTCAGATATTTGCCTTCCCACCCCGTAAGGTCGATAGTATATTGGCACCAGCTAGTGTTTTTCCATCTCAAGTAGTCATAACCTGGCCGATGCCAAACGCCTGCGTCATCCACCCCCACATACTGTGATTGTTTGCAACGCCAATTTCCCGTAGCGGCACATTCCGCCGCCTGCGCGTCAAAATCGGCGTCCAGCACGACCTGCACTGTGATGTTGGTGCCGAGACTGACATTGCTGTTCATGTACGCATAATTGTAGCTGAAGACATAGGAATTTCCTCCCTCCCAACGGCCAGATGCAATGGCAACTTCCGAGGTTCCACCAAAGACAAGAAAGTTTACGCTTGTCTTGAGATCCGCCCAGTTTGCCGCCGCCGGATTGTGCGGGAGGTTCGCCCCTTCGTTGCGAATGCCGTCGTACTGCGCCACGAGACCTTCCTGGACGTAGTCGCCTACGTCATAGTCGTAATCCGCCGCAGTAATCACGGTCGCGTTTGCGGATGCGGCCGCCAGCGAAGCGAGCAGCGACACCGCAACGTATTTTACCATCTCATTCGGTTTCATGTTGAACCTTCCTTTCATTTGACGAGAAGCGACTTCAGCTCGAACGTCGCGGACTTCACGACGCCAGAGGCTCCAGGACGCAGGGAGTTCTCCACAAACACAAGCAGTTTCGCCGTTTCTTCCAGCGTCTTTACTTCGGCTTTTGTCATGTGGAAACCCTTCGAGGCGACAAGTCGTATCGGCGTGCGCCTGAGCTTCTTTCCGCGAACGTCCTTTTCTTCAATGGTGAAGACAACTTCACCGTCGCCGTCCTGCATGTAGTCGACGGACACGACAAGCCGCTTCTGTGCAGGACTTTGGAGCGTATCAAGTCTCAGTGCACCCGTCTTCTTTTCCGCCCCTCCCGGAAACAGAAATCCATTCGGAGTCCATTCGCAGCAGGCGTCGCGATAGCTGTAGTACGAACCTGGTGCCGGAGGGGCGTCTGGCGAGACGACGTACTTCAAACCTTTCGATTCAGGGAAAATCAGATAGCACTGCTTGGTAATGCCGCCCGATCCGACAAGCGACGTTACCTGAACCGCGATATTCAACTTCCCGTCCGCGGGCATGTGTTTCGAAATGTCGAACTCCATCGGCATCTGCCAGCTGCCCGGATTCACCTCAGGATGGTAGGTGAACGAACCGGCGGGTTTTCCGTTGATCCACAGTTTGCATGACTTGTCAAGCGCGCCAAAATGGAGGATCATGTTGCTCGCGTCACGAAACCGCGTAGGAATCTCGACCGATACGCGAAACCAGGCATGGAGCCAGCCCTGCGCATACCCTTGCCGTTCCAGATGTCTGTCCGTCTTAGCCGTACCCCATGCCGAGTCGTCGAAATCACGGCGGAACCAGCCGAGACCTTCGCCCCGGTCAGCAGTATCGAGATGAAACTTCCAGTCGACCGGTAGCGCAAAGGAACGCGCCGCATCCAAATTCGGAAACACCCACGCGACCGTCTCGTTCCATCCGCGCGTCGTGGCGAGCTTCAAGTCCGCCGCCCATTCGGGAAGCCGAGTCTCGCGGAACTCGCGCACGGAATCCATCGCAGCAAGCTTTGCCTCATTGTCGGCCTTTGCATCTGCGAAGACTTCGCATGTTTTCGCGCAAAGCGCGGCATGTTCCAAGCCGGCAGAAAGGAATTCAACGCGTCGCAGGTCGTCTGGCGAGCCCTTAGCCGCCGCCAATGCCTTTGCAAGTAGCCTTCTCGCCGGAATGAACACTTCCTGCGGATAGAGCAGATGGGCGTAAAACGCATAGTGGAAACCAAAGAACATGCAGTGCGAAATCGGATCTTTCTCCACAGGAATGCGGCAGAACTTCTCCGCGTTGTCGAGCGTGTAGCGACGCCAGTACTCGAAATAATCGCGAACGGCATCGGCGGCCGGTCCAAAGCCCGAGAAGTATTCATGGCGAAGGTCTTCGAGTTTCGCGTCCGGCTTGGCGCAAAGCCGAGACAGCATGTAGAGGAACGGGCCCTGCGTGGCAAACGACATGTTCGGTCCATCCACGTCGATGGCCTTCATGTTCCCTGCGTACACTTGGTGGAACTCGTCGTAGATGTCGTCGGAAACATCTTCCGGCATCACATATCCGTCGAAAATATTCGGGCGATAATTGAACGTGCAACCGCTCTCGCGCCAGCCTCGCGCACATTCACGCACCGATTCACGCCATTCCTTCGTGTACGGGACGTGAGGACGCGGCACAAATCCGATGTAGATGTTCGGCGACAGCTTGAACCCCTTCGGCGGATTGTAGTAGTTCTTGTATGCGAAGGCGTATATCCGCGCTTCAGGGTCAACAGCCGCCATCATGTCAGACATGGTCTTGTACCATCTCGTGTAGCGTTCCGACACGTCCCCCTCTTTTGCCGTCGGCCAGTTCCACGACATGCATGTCGGGCATCGGCAACGCCCCGCCGTGTCGTTCTCGCAAAGATTCATGTCGTAGGTGACACCGGGCGCCTTCTGCCGCGCGTCCATCCAGAGGCGAAACAGCTCGGCATGAAACTTCGGATTGGATACGCACATAGACGACGAACCGCCGATGCAGCGTTTCCCGTTCGCATCCATCTCAAAGAAATCGGGGTTCGTCTTGCCGTACGTCTGCCACCACTTGCCGAACACGTGCCCGCCGGAAAGCGCAGGCGGGAACTGCATCGGCCTCGGATAGCCGTGTGCGCGGGCAACCCGCCTCTGCCATGCAATCGGCAGACGGCGCAGCACTGACGAGTCGAACGCTCTCTCGAATTCTCGCGATCCTTTGGGAACGACAATCGTCTTACGCGGCCTAACGACAACGCCGAGATCTTCGTCAGGCCAGAGCCACAACACGCCAAGACCACGCTCAATGAACTCGTAAACGGCAAACAACGTTCCGCACTTGGTGAAAGAAGACTTTAGCTCACCGTCATCGTCGCCGCCAGCAATCTTCAAAACCCCATCCCCCGAATGAATTACCCCATTGAACGGCTCGAACCCCGAAAGACCGGACGCGCGTCCAATGCGAACCTGATTCATTCCGGCAAACGGCTGCGTGACAATCTTCAGCTCCGCCCCGCTCGCGCGTTTCACGAAACGGACAAATTCCTCCGCCGCGTATTTCTCAACAGGCCACGGATTCGCAGGAAGCACAACTGACGCCATCGGAGTGCCGTTGACTACGAGGGGGACGCCTTTCTCTGCGCCGCGAGCCGCAATCGCGAGAGCACACGTCACTGCCAGAAACGTACATCTACTCATTTTCCCACAGCGCATCATTTGCTTCCTCCAACATCCAATTCAATCGTTTCACAAGGCGGGACGGTGCGGGTTTCGCGACGGCCGTCGCCGCGCACGATGACGATTTCGCTCGGTTCCGTTTTCCAGTTCGTCGCAAAGCCGAGGCGCTTGCCAGCGTCGTTCTCCCAGAACGACACGATCACCTCGCTCGTCTCGATGTGGCGAATGCCGTAGTACTTCGTATCGACGTCGTAAGCAACCGGCTTCGTCTCGACCGCATACGGCGGAACGACCATGCGTCCGTCAAGAAGGAGGTCTCCGTGCTTCCTGCGCACGGCGTTGAGGTTGCGTATGAGTCTGACGAACGGCTCCTGTTCGGTCTTGTCCTCCGACCAAGGTGTCCCCCACTTGCCCAACAGTCGTCCTTCGCCACCAAGGACCGCCGTCATCATGTCGCCGTAGTGGAACGACTGCGCAAGCGCGCAGCGCGGCTCAAGACCAACGGACATGCAGCCGTTCCCGGAAAAGTTGCACATCCATTCGTGGAAGACGAATGATATCCCAGGAACGGAACGCCCGAAGAGGTAGCCGCGAAACTCGCGCGCATCGTTGAAGAAGAGATTCGGCACATACGGCGTCGCGGCGCAGGCTTCGCAGCCGAGGATCATCTTGGAACCGCTTCCCTCTATCATTCCGAGAAGTTGTCTCTGCAGACCGACCATCGTCGCCGTCTGCCATGCGCCCGGAATCGGCGGATGCCGGTGGCCTCGCGAATAGCAGGGATTGAACACGCCGCCGATGTTCTGGTCGAAGAACTGACAGTAGTCCACGCCGAACCTAGCCATCGCCGCGACCTCGCCCTCTACTGTCTTCCGCGACCAGTCCTCCGTCAGGCAGAGATCGCAGCCGAAGCGAAAATTAGGGTTATTGCAGACCGTCGCCTCTATCTCACCCCTGGGCCCGCGTATCATGTGGCGGGCAAGGCCCTCGCGCTCGAACTCGGCCTCGCGGGAATAACCGGTGAAGAAGTTCTTCTGCGTCCATGCCGTTCCCGAGCAGTACAGCCCGAGCAAATCGCCGCGCGCATGGAGGGCATCGCGAAGTTCGGCAAGCTTCTCCTCGCCGCCATACGGAGGCCAGACGTATGGCGGGCTCCACGGTGCCGTTCCCTCCCAATGCGCGAGGAGAACGAGAATCTTGGAGTCAAGAAGCTCGCCGTACTTCTTGACTTCGTCCATGATGCGGACATACGGGAAATAACGGTTAGGCGACATGTCGCCATGATCCATGCCCTCGCCGCGCACGGGGCAGACAAGCGTGACGGGCGAATCCTTCATCCATGCCGGGCGATTCGGCTTCGCCTTGAACTCCGGAAGCGTCCTCACCCAGTCGCGATACAGCGCGCAGGCCTCCATCCAGCCGCCGATGTAGGGACGCAGGACGTACTCCCAGTCAGGTCGCCATGCGCCGTCCGCCGCGAGGTCGCCGCAGAACGTCTGGAGCGATAGGCGGGTGCGCAGGCCGTCAACTGGCGTGAACTCGGTGGCCTTGGGTGTGTGATGAGGATCTACCGCGGCGAAATATACGCCAAGGCCATTGGCGTACGAGGCGAGGAACTGCATCTGCGACCAGCCCGGATACAATGCGCCGAATGAACGGTAGCGCGGCGTGAAGCCGACAGGACGGTATTCCCACGGCGTACCGAGGCGAACGGCGTGGTCGGAGACCTCGCAGCCATCCATGTACGGCCAATAGAGGCGCGTGTTGGAGCGGACGCACACCTGCGGGCCGTCGAACCATTCGAGAAGCATTCCGGCGGGGATGTTCTCGACGGACGGCTTGAAGCGAAACTCGCCGTCGGCGGCGGTAATCTCCATGCGAACGACAAGACCATTTTGATGCTTCCATGTGATTGTTGAACCATGTAGGACAGGTAGATCATGTAGGGAGTTCTCTACATGTTCTGCATGCTCTACATGGTTATATCCCTCAAACGCAAAGTCGCTTGATTTGAGCCGCGTGGGGTTGCCATTGCTGTCAAGAAGCTGGAGCGTGAAAGCCTCTTCGGCTGCGACGACGCGCGGCACGCCGTCCACGCCGCGCATGAACTCAACCGCGCCGTTGTGCTCGGCGAGGCTCAAGACCGCGCCATCAGAATATAACGTTTCAGCATCGACAGCGAGCGACAACGCGAGTGTCGCCGCAAGAAGAACAGACTTTATGCCTAATATTCTCATCACGCGGCGAATTATACTCTACGCCGTGAATTGAAGTCAATCGTTTTTAGTTGTTTTTACAGCAACAATAAAGTTGACTTTTAGGAATGTCGGTTTCTAACGTGGGGCATCTCTACTTGTTTCCCTCAAGTCAACCCGAGCAGATTCCTGAATGGCACAATTGCATCAAAATAGCCATCTGTTTCAACGAGTGGCGACAGATGTCCATCATAGACGAGCGCCATTTTCGACGACACGCCTTCGGGTCGCGACACGGCCTTTACTTTGCGATCGACCTCAGTCTCGATCTCTCGGTCGATCTCCCTCTTGCGCTTGACCTCCACAAACCAAAGCGAACGCCTGGTCTGCAGCATAAGATCAACCTGAACACCAGGCTTGCCCCTCGCGCTTTTCGCCGCACGGCGACGATAGGGACCTGCGGCTGTTATCAGTGTGTTGGTCAAGTGCATGTACGGGAGAAGCATCCTGTAGTTGTTCACGACAAGGTTTTCAAACGCCAAGCCCAGCACAGAGTCGATTCCTTCGAGCTCGGACAGCGAAGAAAAGAGAAATGCGCCCTCATCTATCACTTCCTTGTAGGGTTCTATGAACTTGAGATAGAAGCGGGTGTAGTTATCCCTGAGGCGAAACCGGCGCTCACGAGACAGTTCGCCGGTCTCTGGATTGCGCGGGCATTCCTCGGCGAGAAAACCCGACTCCCGCAACATGGACAACGCCGAGGAAACATCCCCCCCAGTGTCCACACCAAGAACTTTGGCAACCTCAGCTCCGCTCTTGGGACCATCGACAAACGTGCGCAGCACCTTGGCGGCAAACTTCTGCTTGGCGGTCACGACATCGTTGAACATGTCGTCAAACTCCATTCGCAGAAGGCTCTGGGGCGCGAAACAAAGCCGCCGGATATTCTCAACCGCCGACAGCGACGGGTTGACTTCTTCAAGATACCGTGGTATTCCACCCGTTACGGAAAGCACGTCTATTATCTCTCGGACATCGGTTCGGGCGGCTTTGTCGCCCCAGAACTTGACGCATTCCGTCAACGGCAGCTCCGGCACGACCATATCTAAAGAGCGCCGGCCCACGTATGCGCGGTTTCCGATTATGTTTTTCGTGATCCAATGCGAAACACTGCCGCACAGCACAAGAATCAGCTTCGGATGCTTCTTGAACACATCGTCCCATGCGCTTTTCAGCACTTCCGGAAACGACGGGGAATAATGGGCCATCCAAGAAATCTCGTCCAGCAGCACAACAGTCCTGCGCCGGTCGTCAATGCACCTCCCAAGCCTGACGAACGCTTCGTACCAGTTTGCCGGGGTCGTTCCCCTGCCCCCGACCTGCGACTTCAGCTTGGCGGCGAAAAACGCCCTCTCGTCCTCGTCCGCCAAGTCCTCTTTGGGTCGCAGCCCGTCCAACTTGATAAACGCCGCGCCGGAACGTCGTGCGAATTCCTCAATCAATGTGGACTTGCCGACACGGCGACGCCCACGACATGTAACGAGCGACGATACGCGCTTCGCCCACAGTTCATCCAACTGGGCAATGAGATCCTGTCTCCCGAAGAACGATTCCTTCTCTTTCACGCAATTCCTCCGCTCGCCTATTCGGCATTATGCAGATTAGGCGAGTTTTATGGCGCATATTATATCCCATTTCTTCGCAGCTTGTCAACTCGGCTAATTTGCATTTTGCAATTTAGACGAGCAGCACTTGGCGCCGTTGTCGCGGCATTGTTGACTTTCGCGCAATGGTTATGGTATTCTTTTCGGCAATGAAGCGCATAAGGAGAGTGGCGATAGTGCTGAGAATGTCGGGGGCGGCTGGCCGCGACATCCTCTCGGGTGTCTTCTACTTCACCCGCATGCACCCCAACTGGCACACGCGGCTCTTTCAGATGCCGGCGGAATTCACGCCCGATGCGTTCCTCGCGGAATGCGCCGTCGGCCTCGACGGCATCGTCGCGAGCGAACCGGGGCCGGACGAGACGGCGGCGCTCGTGCGCGACTCGAACATTCCCGTTTCGTTCATTGGCGATCCCGGCCCCATCCTCTCCGCGCGGACGCAGGGAATCGCCTTCACGCGCAACGACGACGAGCAGATCGGATGCGTTGGTGCCAGATTCCTCGCGTCGCTCGGCGCACACCGCGCATACGGATTCGTGCCGACGACCTCCCACCAGTACTGGAGCGACTTTCGCCAAAGCGGGTTCACTGACACAATCAAGTCGCGCGGCGATGAGCCGATCATATTCCGTTCGCCTGGAACGGCGGGGTCGCGCGAGGATCTTGACGCGCTGAAGGAATGGCTCGTCAATCTTCCGAAGCCCGCCGCAGTGATGACGGCGTGGGACACCCGAGCAACGCAGGTGCTGAATATCTGTCAGGAGGCCCGCATCAAGGTTCCCCGCCAAATCGCAGTGCTCGGCGTAGACAACGACGAACTCCTTGACGAGTCGTGCGTCCCGCCGCTCACAAGCATCCTGCCAGACCACGAGAAGCTCGGCTATGCGGCCGCGCGAGCATTGGAACGGCTTATG
>JBGUVV010000301.1:0-5701 GCA_045220525.1 Kiritimatiellia bacterium | reverse complement strand
CAGTCGTAAGCAACCTTTCCTCGACGGCCGGGGCTACTAACGTCCTTACTGCAGTTTGGACGACGAATACGTATTATGTCGTTTTTGATGCCAACGGCGGCGCGGGAACGATGGCGACGCTCACGAACCGCTACGGAAAGGCCACGGTGTATCCGCCAAACGGATTTACGCGAAACGGCTTTTGGACGTTCTCCTGCTGGAGCAATACCGTGAGCGGGGCCACGGTTGCTCCTGGCGATGAGCTTCTCAATCTTACGGACAAGGACGGCGATACTGTCGTAATCAAGGCCGTGTGGATCACGACCCTTACTGAGTTTTCCCAGGCGATGCATTGCGACAATCTCCAATGGAACCTTAACTCGGGCAATGGACAGTCTTGGGATGTAGAAACTGGCGCAGACATCGGCTACAATAAAAGCGGATCCATGGTGTCGCAGGCCGGCTTGTCGGCGAAATCCCTTCAAGCCGTTGTCACGACGAATGGAACGTTTCGTTTTATGTGCAGAACATATTCAGGTGCCAAGGGGCTTTTACATGTCTGGACTTCTTACGATTCAGCGGTACCGTACGGCAGCGCGAGCGATAGGAGAGAAATTAGCATAGAGGCGTTGCCTGATGGCAGTTGGCAAGAGGTCGAGTTCTCCGTTTCCTACAATGGGAATCCCCAAAGTGATTCTTTGTATGTCAATCTTGTGAACTGGACGGCTAACACCAAAATATGCATAGACCATATGGAATGGATTCCGGAGGGCTCGGATGTTCCGGTCGAGCCTGGACCCGGTGACGAGAGGGAGTTCTCGACTCTTGCGTGCAGCGGCGATTCTCTCTTCCTGTCGTTCCCGAATGCCGACGATAGGTTTTCGTATGTCCTTCGCGGCACCAACGATCTCGTGGCCCCAATGCCGTGGCCCGCTCTCTTTAGCACGAATGGCACAGGCTCTATCACGATTGAGACGAAGATACTCCCCGGGGTGCCTTGCATGTTCTACTACCTGGAGACGACGACAAAGTGAGGCGAGTCGCGCTGACGGGCGGAATCGCCTGCGGTAAGTCGCTCGCCGCGCGGTTTCTGAAGGAGCTCGGCTTCGAGACCATTGACGCCGACGACATCGTCCATGAGCTCATCCCTGATCCAGCCGAGAGGCGGCGCATCGCGGCGGAGGTCTTTTCCGATTCCGAGAAGCGCCGCGCCCTTGAGGCGGAGATCCATCCAAAGGTCAAGGCGAAGATAAATGCGTTCTTCACCGAGGGCGCCGATGGCGGTTCGCCGCGCATAGCGATAGTTCCTCTTCTTTTTGAAGCGCATTGGGACGCGGAATATGATATAATATGCACCATCGCGTCCGAACCGGAGGCACAGATATCGCGCATGACGGCGAATCGCGGATATACCCGCGAAGAAGCTGAAATGCGAATGGCCGCCCAGATGCCGATCGCCGAGAAATCGGCAAGATCGCATTACACGATCCACAACAACGGCACTGAGAGGGACCTTCGGGACGCGGTCGGCAGATTTGCCGATTGGCTAAAAAACACATAGGAACAGGTTGGGTTCATGTCAGAATCAGAGTTTGACGTTTTCGCCGATGTAACGCCTCGGCGCAGGCAGGGCGACGCCGCGCCGTCTTCGCAGCCGCCCCCGCAGGGACTGAAGAAGAGGTTTAGGGCTCCATACAAGAAGTTCGGCCGCGCAGGGGCGGGGCCCAAGCAGAACAATTCCCCGATCAGGGGCTCAAACGGAGAGGAGTCCGTGAATCCTCTCCTTAACGCGCCGCTCCCTACCGAGCCCGTGAAGGAGCAGGAGTCCTTTGCGAACCCCAACCGCGATCCTTCGCTGCCGGAATACCGCCTTGCCGACATCCAGACTTGGCCTGCTCCGCAGATCGTCGAGAGGATGATGCCGGGCGCGGATCCCGAGGAGCTTGGCTCCTACCGCAAGCACGAGCTCATATTCGCCGCGATAAGGGCGTATCTTGCGAAGGGCGGTGCAGTCCTCGCCTCGGGGTGCCTTGAGATCATGCGCGAGGGACATGGCTTTTTGAGATCTGCGAAAAACAACTTCCTCGCCTGCCCGGAGGACGTCTTCGTAACCCAGCAGCAGATTCGCCGCCATGCGCTCAGGACCGGCGACATCGTCGAGGGCCCGATACGCGATCCGAGGGACAAGGACCGCTTCTTCTGCCTCGGCAACGTCTCCACCGTCAACGGCAAGGAGCCTTCCGTCGCCGCTCGAGTGATCCACTTCGAGAACCTGACGGCCACGTTCCCCACGAGGCGCATAATACTCGAGACTGAGCCTTCCGAGCTTTCCACTCGCGTCATCGACCTCTTCACGCCCATTGGCTTCGGTCAGCGCGGCCTTATCATAGCGCCGCCCCGCGTCGGAAAGACGGTCCTCCTCCAGAAGATGGCCAACGCCATCTCGAAGAACCACCCCGAGGCGATGCTCATCATACTCCTCATCGACGAGCGCCCAGAGGAAGTGACGGACATGCAGCGTAACACGAAGGCGATGGTCCTTTCCTCGACGTTCGACGAAGAGCCTCAGCACCACGTGAGCGTGACGGAGATGGTCCTTGAGATGTCGAAGCGCCAGGTGGAGAACGGCAGGGACGTCATAATACTGATGGACTCCATTACGAGGATGGCCCGCGCCTACAACACCGTCCAGCCGCATTCCGGGAAGATCCTGACCGGCGGCGTAGATGCGCTCGCCATGCACAGGCCCAAGCGCTTTTTTGGCGCGGCGCGCAATATCGAGGGCGGCGGCTCGCTCACGATCATCGCGACGGGGCTTGTCGATACTGGCTCGAGGATGGACGAGGTCATATTCGAGGAGTTCAAGGGAACGGGCAACATGGAGATCGTCCTCGACCGCTCGCTCGCCGACAAGCGAATATTCCCGGCGATCGACATAGAGAAGTCTGGTACGCGCAAGGAAGACCTACTGCTCGATCCTCTTGAGCTTGAGAAGACCTGGAGTCTTAGGCGCTTCCTCGCTTCCGCCGGCGCGGAGTCGGCCATGAAGTCGGTCATCAATTCGCTCAAGAAGACCAAGTCGAACCCGGAGTTCCTCTTGGCGCTTGACCTCGCGAAAACGCTATGACGTGCCGAGATGAAGGGCATCTTGCAGATCATACCAGTCCTCCTGTGGTGCCTCGCGGTTCTCGCCGGGATAAAGCCCCTTAAGTTTGGGAGGCGGACGACTTTGCTGATTGCCTTTGCTGCGGCAATTGCACTTAGCAAGTTTACGGTTTTCAACTTGGTCGGAGGAGGTGTGACAAGCCCAGACTTGCCGCCGGCGGTGATCTGGTTCTTTGGCTGGTTGTACGGCGCGGCCGTTGCGTTTACCGTCCTGGCCACCGCCTTCGTTTTGCTTGACGGGCTATTGGCTCTTTTCCACTGCCAAGTACCCACTGGCCTTAAGCGCATACGCGCAGTCGTGTTTCTGCTCATTGCGGCCCTGGTTTCGGCCTACGGCATCTACGAGGGCGTGCGCGTGCCGCAGATCAGGCATGTGGAGCTTGAGCTACAGGGCCTTCCGGCGGAATTTGACGGCTACAGGATAGTGCACATAAGCGACTTGCACTGCTCTACGTCCATTAGGCGCGAGAGGATTGCGAGCATAGTGGAAAAGGTGAACGCGCTTGACGCAGACCTTGTGGCGATTACCGGCGACTTTGTCGATGGCAAGGTTGCCGACCGTCGCGGCGACATGGCTCCTCTTGCGGATTTGCGCGCCAAGGACGGAGTCGTCGGGTGCAGCGGAAACCACGAGTGCTACTGGGGATGGAGCAAGTGGCTCAAGGAACTTTCCGATATGGGCATCGAGTTCCCTGAGTTTTCTGGGCCGAGGGCGATAGGGCGTGGCACGGCGGTGATGTCGGTGGGGGCGCTTGCCGATCCTGCGATAGCCGGGGTTTGCCCTGCGAAGAGCGCCTTTGTCGGCGTTAGGGAGAGCGCATACAAGATTCTTCTCTTCCATCGGCCGATAACGGAAGTCATAGACTCCGCAGGCGCAGGCGTTGGACTTCAGCTCTCGGGGCATACCCACGGCGGGGCGATGCCTGTCCTTAGGTGGCTTGTGGAGAAGGTCAACGAGGGGCGCTCTCGCGGCATATACACGTTTGGCGAGAGGGGCGTTCTCTACAACTCTTCTGGTAGCGGGCAGTGGGCGGGCTTCCCGTTGAGGTTGCTTACGCCGTCGGAGATAGCGGAGATAGTTCTTAGGAGAAAAACAGAAACAACCAAGGAGGAAAGAGATGGCGATAAACGTAAAGACTGAGGCCGAGCTTGACGAGGCCGTGAAGGGCGGAAAGGCCCTCGTTGACTTCTGGGCTACGTGGTGCGGGCCTTGCCAGATGATGGGCGAGCGCATAGCCGCCGAGCTGGAGGGCGCACATCCCGAGATAAAGGTCGTGAAGGTGAACGTTGACGAGGCCCCTGAGATTGCCGCGAAGTTCGGGATCATGTCGATACCCGCGCTCTTCTGCTTCAAGGACGGCGCAAAGACGCGCGAGTTCGTCGGCGTGACTCCCATCTCCGAGATACTTGCCGCGTTCTGAGCGAAATGGCCGCCGAGTTCCGCCGAGATTTCTGGCTGATTGCGCCGTATGCGGCATGGATGGCCTTGATGGCCGTCCTGCCGCAGACTGCGTGGGCCTATGCCGTGCGAGGCGGCGCGACGGCGCTACTCTTGACGTGCGGGGCGGCGTTCACTCCGGCATGGCGCCGCCCGCGTTTCGGCGCATTGCCCTTGGCGGCTGGCGTTGCCGTAGGCGTCGCGGTGTTTGCGGTTTGGATTGCGCCTGACGTCCTGTTTGGGACGGGCGCGACCATTGCCGCGGCGGATTCGCCTTATTCGCCGGAAGTCTGCGGGCTTGGCCTCACGGTGCTCAAGCTTGCGGCGAGCGCGTTTGTGATTCCTGCCGCGGAGGAGCTATTTTTCCGCCGCTGGCTTGTTGACTTCGCCGGGTTCTGGTGGATGGTCGTGTTGTTCGCGGTGGAGCACGGTGACAGGTGGCATGTCGGCGCGCTCGCCGGCATCGGATACGGGCTTCTTGCCAAGCGCTACGGGCTCCTGTCCGCGATTGTCGCGCACTCCGTGACCAATCTCGTCCTCGGACTCTACGTCATCCTCGCCAACCAGTGGCAATACTGGTAGGTGGCGCTCCGCCGCGTGTCGCTCAGCTCGGCATTCGCCCCCTCGCGTCCGCTCCTCACATACCTTTTTGTAGCGTTGTGTGTCATTGGCATTCATGCCTCTATGACGAGGCTTGAAACGGGGTATATTGCAGAAACTTCTAAATATGCCGCGAAAAATGAAGCGACGGCGGGGTGTCTCCCCCAAAAATGCTCGCCAACCAGTGGCAATACTGGTAGGTGGCGCTTCGCCGCGTCGTCTCTGTGCTTGCCTGTCAGCGTGCGGCAAGTTTCTCCGCAACCGTGCTCCCTGTGCCGCTCGGCCGGCTTGCGCGTCCATGCTACCGCTCGGCGTATGCATATACGCCGTCGGGTAGCAGTCCTGCGCAATCCGCCGCGAGCGGCTTCGGTGTGCTCGGCTTGCGGCGGCGAAACTTGCCGCGCATGGCACCTCGGGTGTTCGTCGCGCCGCGACCGGTCTCGGCCTCGCTCCCGCTCCACCCGTCGTAGCTCCCGGCGCCTTCGCGGCGTTTCGCGCTGCGATGCTTCGTCGGCCGGA
>JBGUVV010000300.1:0-3139 GCA_045220525.1 Kiritimatiellia bacterium | reverse complement strand
CAGCCACAAAGTGCAGGAGAAACAGGAGAGATAGGAAGTACTCCTGCATCTCCTGTTCTTTGTGGCCAAACCGATACCCGCAATCCGCCTTCGCTTCATTTTCGCCAAATTTTGCCGCGGATTTGCTATAATATCCATGTCTGCGCAGAAATGCCGCGGACGCGATAGCCAAGCGACGAGAACCGCCGCGGAGAGGTCGGCAGGATCGGCCATCGGTTGCCGCAAACTGGCAAACCAAAGATCGTGACATTATGATTTTAAAACACAGAGACCGGGAACTTTTGCGATTCGAGTGGCTCGAACCGCAAGGCGTCCGCGTAGTCTCCGTGAACGAATCAGAACGGAAGTTCCTGCCGCTAGAGATGAAGGGCGCGGCGGACGATGACGCCCTCTGGTCCTGGCTCACTCACCGCACGGTGCCGCGAAACCGCAAGAATGTTGAGGAGTTGATGGCCAGGCTCGGGTTGAACCCTCGCAACATAAGGGGAATTATTGAGCTTTGTCACGGGCTTTCCCTGAATGACGTCCATTGGGTTGTCGCAGACGACTTCAAGGGCGCCTGGGCGGACTACAATCTCTATGACAATCCGTTTTCCAAGGCCGTGTCCATAGTCGCTTTTTCGGGAAACGGACCGGGCATTGAGAATGGCTGGACTTCGTCTCCGGAGTTTACGACGAATGGAATGCTTGCCAAGTGCTGGCGCAGGATTGGAGACGACATAGTTCTCTACAAAGGCGGAACCGAGGGCGCTGCAAACGCCGGCTTCGAGCCCTACTCCGAATACTATGCGTCGCAGATTGCGGAGGCGATGGGACTGCCGCATGTGCAATACGGCCTTTCGCGTTTCAAGGGAATTGTCTGCTCGACATGCAAGCTGTTCACGAGCGACAAATACGGATATGTTCCAGTCGGGCGATTGGTTTCCAGGGACGAGGCGCTCCAAGATCCACGCTTTGCGGACATTTTCTTCTTTGATGCAATCATCTTCAATACAGACCGCCATCTTGGCAATTTCGGCTATCTGATCGACAACGATACAAACGAGATTGTAGGAGCCGCGCCCATCTTCGACAATGGCTATGGTCTTTTCTCGCTCGCCATCGACAGAGCCGGCGACCAATATGATGAATTTGTGGATCTGCGAAAGTTCGTGTCACGTGTGACCCCGGCCTTGTACTCCAAGTGGCTTGGGTTTCCAAGCGGGCTAACGGCTGACATGAAAGCGCGGCTTTCTGCGCTCAAGGGCTTCCGTATCAATCGGCATTCAAAGTACAATCTCTCGGCGCGGCGTATCTCGGCAATAGAGGACTTTATCCAGAAACGCATTCGCGAAATTGATGAATATGGCGCAAAAGCGGACGAAATGCTTGCGATATCTCGCAAACAGTGCACTGTAAATCACACGATTGATGCGGATGAGTGCACTGTAAAGTCGGATTCCCTTGGGATTCAAATCAAGCAGAACATGCGTGCCGATCCGTTCATAACAAAGATGGAACTATCTGAGATTCTTCAAGTCTCGCCTCGATGGATTGCCCGCAAGATAAAGGCGTTGCAGATGGCAGGGGAGATCCGCCGCGTTGGTGCGGACAAGAACGGATATTGGGACGTCCTGAATCGGTAGGGGTTAGTGCATAGGGGTCAGGAGCCAGTGCTGGCGCTACTTCCGTGGGTCTGTCCCCCAGATTTTTAGCCACAAAGGTCACAAAGTTCACATAGGTCATATGCGCTGTTGAGCGTTGCTGGCATTTTTGGTATAATTTAGCCGGTTTAGAAAAGTGAAAAAAATTCATTTATTGAAAGTGGTATCATGAAGCTGATAAAGCGCGATGACTATATTGCTAAGTTGTCGGCCGTTGAGGGGACGCCGGACATAAAGATCCTGAGTGGCATGCGTAGAGCAGGAAAGTCCAAGCTGCTCGAGGAGACTGCGCGGCGTTTGAAGAAGAAAGCCTCCAGGGTTAATGTCATTTACGCCGACCTTTCCCTCCTGAAGAATGAGCATCTCAAGGAATACCACAAGCTCCATCAATGGGTTGAGTCGCATTCCAGAAAAGGGTACCGAAACTGCGTCATGATCGATGAAGTGCAGATGTGCACCGGCTTTGAGCTTGTCGTGAACAGTCTGCACGCCGAGTCCAGTCTCCAGTACGACGTCTACCTGACCGGTTCTAATGCATTCCTCCTCTCGAGCGACTTGACGACTCTATTCACTGGTCGTCATTTCGAGCTCAAGACGTATCCGTTCTCCTTCGGCGAATTCCGTCGTTATTTTCCCTCGGAAAAAGACGTTGATCGGGCCTTCGACCGCTATGTTGTAGAAGGGGGGCTGGCCGGGAGCTATCTCTACAAGGACGAGGCATCGCGTACGGCGTATCTGAGAGAAGTGTACCAGACCATACTTAGAAGAGATATTGCGAAACGATTCAACATCGCAGACACCACGGTCATCGAGCGTCTGGCCGAATTCCTCATGGACAATGTGGGGAATGTGACGAGTGCGAACAACTTGGCGGAGGAGCTCGTTCGGCGAAAGGTGGCGACGAGCCACGTCACAGTGGGGCGTTATCTTGACTATCTTGCGGACGCGTTTCTCTTCGTTGAGGCAAAGCGCTACGATGTCCGCGGGAAGAGGTACATGGAGAAGAGCGGCAAATATTACATGATGGACCATGCGCTTCGTTATGCTGTTCTTGGACGGAGGAACATGGACTACGGGCATGTCTACGAAAACATCGTGTTTATCGAGCTGCTGAGGCGTGGGTACGAGGTATATGTCGGAAAACTCTACAAGAAGGAGATAGACTTTGTTGCCATGAAAGGCGGCGAGAAGATATACATACAGGTTTCTGACGACATATCTTCCAAAGGCACGCTGGAGCGCGAGCTGGATCCACTTTTGAAGATTAAGGACGCTTATCCGAAGATGCTAATTGCCCGGACAAAGCACGAAGAGACGTTGTCGTCGGAAGGTGTTCGCGTCGTAGACATTGCTCGCTGGCTAGACGGCACCCGTTTTTAATACTTCCGTGGGGTCTGTCCCCAGGATTCTCAGCCACAAAGTGCAGGAGAAACAGGAGAGATAGGAAGTACTCCTGCATCTCCTGTTCTTTGTGGCCAAACCGATACCCGCAATCC
>JBGUVV010000299.1:0-2393 GCA_045220525.1 Kiritimatiellia bacterium | reverse complement strand
TTTTGTGTATTGATGGTGTTTCAGTCGTCCGCAGTGCCAACTAGGTTAGCTTCGCTGAAGTTGCCGTCAACCGAAAAGCTGGCACAGGCGGAATCGCAAATCGGTTCGTGGGTGGGACAGCCGAGTCTTCCCGCGTCTGGTTTCTCGCGATATGTCTTGAGCCTCGCTATGGTTCGCACTCTGGGGCCGTTGCGTGAAGGCTCTCAACTGTCGATCCAGTGGTTTCTCGATTCGGAAATCGTCGAGAAGTATCCTGGCGACAAATGGTCTGAGCCGCAGGTGGCCGTCGTGTGCGAAACAAAATGGACACGAGACGATTTCGTCAAGGAGTACGCGAACGCCGTCCTGACAAACGGAATGGTGCGGCTTGAGCACGCCCAAGGCAAGGCATGCATAGACGATTACTGGTATGTGGCGTTCTCGCCAGACGGCAGGCAGGCTTCCATCGGCGCTTCGCCGGAGATGGCCCGTGCCGCAGTGGAGTCAGTGTCGTCCAACGCCCTCCCGGACGGGGTTCTGGCCGAGCTTCATGCCAGTTCGGAAGGCGTCAGGAGATGGGGTAGCTGGATGCTCGAAGGGTCGCTGACGAATCGGATGTCGCATCCGCCCGAAATGCATGCCGAGTTGAGAATTGAATCGGATGGACTTTGCATTTTCGAACGTATCCCGATCTCCGATAGTCGCGACAGCCTGGATTCCAGGTGCGCGCGCATTGGCGATTCCCCTCTTGCCTTCGCGCCAAAGAACGCCCTTGTCGCCTTTTCGCTTGCACGTGATGTCAACGCGGGGCTGTTTGAGTTCTGCGATGCGGAAGAATCCATGACGGTTCTGAAGGATGCTGGAATCGACGTCTCGTCCGTAAAGTTTTCCGAGGGCGCAGACGGCGCATGCAATTGTTCGTATGGGTCTGGGTTTCTCATGCAGTGCCTCGGGAGATTCTTTGGGTTGTTTGGCGAGGACATGGACGCCGACCTTGTTGAGCGGCTCAAAAGCGTCAAGGGGGTCTCTGAGAATGGTGGACGGAATGTGCCGATCCTGTATTCAATGTCCGTTGAAGGGTGTGAGACTGACACGCCGCCTTCCAGTCGGTTCAAGGCGCTTTTCCCGCGGTTTGTCGCGAACGACTGCCAGGGCGCCGCATTCATCGACTTGTACGCGATGCTGAAGGCCATTCTGTGCGAGTGCGTGTCCAAGGAGGATCCTTCGTTGCGCAACGTCTTGCAGCCGGCAATTGACGCAATGCCTGCGTCTGGCGGTGGCATTGCGTGGCTGCAGCGCGACAAAGGCGGCAACATGGAGTGCGAGGCGAAGGTTTCGGCTTCTGAGCTCAAAGGGCTCGTTTCGTGGTATCCGGTGTACTGTGCGCTAGTCCAGTTGAAGGCTGAGAGACGCGCGAGGGAGGAGGCGTTGTACAGGCAGGAGGATCCAGTTGAGGTGGCGGAGCGGCTAGTCGCGTCCGGAGACCTGACGGGCGCCGTAAAAGCCCTCGAACGCGCTCCGACAAACGATTGTTGGACGTGTTACGCAGTGGGCGATTTCTACGACACTCATGCCATGCTGCCTACACAGCGCATCGAACGGATAAACTGGTGGATGGACCGTGCATTTCAACTGGCGGACGCGGACGGAAAGCTGCAGATCGCCGGCAGGTGCGCAAAGGGTTTCGAGTTCGGCGGATATGGCTACCCCGAAGACGAAGAAAGCACGCGACTCTGGTTGCCGCGAGCGGCTGATTCAGGATCGGCGTATTGGCAGTGCATGCTTGCGGATTCGTATGCAAACGCCTTCAATGGGTTCAAGCGCGATGGGGCCAAGGCGCTTAAGTACCTTGAGATGGCAGAACGGCAGAAACACCTGAAAACACATCATGTCCGTGCCGACATGTATGAAAATGGCGTTGGCCTGCCTAAAGACCCAAAGAAGGCAATGGAATGCCTGGAGGAGGGAATGAAGAGGGGTAGCAGAGTTTGCCGGGAACGGTATGCGGCCAAGTTGATCGGAGGACGAGGCGGAGACGGACGCCGGGCAGAGGGGTGTGACATGATGAGGAGGATACTTGCGCGTGGAGAGGCAGAGAGCCCTAGATATTGCCTTTCCAATCTGGGCTTCGCCTACGAAAATGGGTATGGCGTAAAGAAAGACATCGATATGGCCGTGGAATACTACAGGCAGGGTGCGGCGTATGGTGATAGGTTTTCGAAAAGACGTTTAAAAGCCCTGGGCAGGCAGTGAATAAATCCTGTCAATCCTGTAAATCCTGTCTAAAAAGAAAATTAGATAATTTGCTATAATATTCACTGCAAAACGAAAGGAGCATGGCGCAATGAAACTGTCAAAGAAGGGCGCGGCTATTCAGCGAGCCATATACGATACACTTGCATCCGGCAAGGCGC
>JBGUVV010000298.1:0-3493 GCA_045220525.1 Kiritimatiellia bacterium | reverse complement strand
CGAACGCCTCCGCCCTGCCGAGTATTATGCAGTTGACGACAATGAGCGGAATGAATATGCCAAGGGACTT
Source organism: Kiritimatiellia bacterium (assembly GCA_045220525.1). Lineage (GTDB taxonomy): Bacteria > Verrucomicrobiota > Kiritimatiellia > RFP12 > UBA1067 > UBA1067. The sequence continues at coordinate 3,423 of JBGUVV010000298.1, read as the reverse complement.
GGAAAGGTCGGGCAAGTAGGCCTGCATCAGGAGGTCGACCGCCGTCACGAACGTGGCGATTATAACGATGTAGCACGGTATGTGCACCGCCCCGGGGATGACCTTCCTCAAGGCTGAGACGAGGACGTTGGACGACACCAGCACAAATGTCGCCGCAAGCCCCATCCCAAGCGCGTTTTCGAGGCTTGTCGTCACCGCGAGTGTCGGGCACAGCCCGAGGACGAGCCTGAAAATCGGATTGTTCTTGAATATTCCGTACCAGAACGAAAGCCATGTCTTCATGTCATGTCCCCTTACGCCTTGCAGCCCCTTGAACAAAGGGGCTTGACCATCTTGTTGTAGTCGAGTCCTGCGGCCTTTAGAGGCACATGCAGGTCAAACTTCCCGCGGGCAAACGGCTTTAGCATCTCGTCAGCCTCGGCATTGCCCGTAACCTCGTTCGCGGCGTCCCACTTGAGGAAGCCCTCCTTCTTCCCGCGCGAAAGCTCCATGCACATGCGCCCGAGCGAGCAGAACGCCGTCGAGCGGTGCCCGCCTTCCGCGTTCGTCACGGTGTAGGACGGATCCTCGCGGCGAATGCCGTTGAGCCAGTTCAAGAAGTGGTGGTCCGCCTTGAGGAACGGCTCTGTTCCGCGGTCAAGGACGGGGACCTCCACATTTGCAAGGTCGGAAAGAAGCGACTCCTTCGAAGCCGCAAGCGGCGGAAGCATCCCCGGGGCGACCACGGGATCGGGATCGCTTGGAGTCACCTTCACGTTGCCGCGCGTGCAGAATATCCAGTCGCCGTTCTCGCCGACGAACTTGACGCCCATCTGATAGGTGTTCTTGACGTGCACGTCGGCTCCGCCGCAGTCGTAGTGAAGGTCGTAGGTCGTGTGCACGTTCCACAGCTTGTCACCGGAAAGGTCCATCCACTCGCACGTCCCGCGGACGGAACTCGGGTCGCACCCGAGCCCCCAGGCCGTGATGTCGAGATGGTGTGCCCCCCAGTTGGTGATCATGCCCCAGCCATACGGGGCGAGCTGTATCCAGCCAGGGCGGTTCCCTATCTTGGCAAGGTCCTGGTCGTGGACTCGAGTCCAGTTGTAAGGCGCGTTGCCGTCAGTGGGGCCGAGCCATGTGTCGTAGTCGAGATTCGACGGAACCGGTTCCGGGGTGCGGCAGCCGCCCGACTTGTCAAGGCCTATGCCGACCTCCACGCGCGCGACCTTGCCGATGCGCCCGTTGCGCACGAGCTCCACGGCCTTGCGGAACTGCGGGCGGGAACGCTGCCACGAACCGACCTGGACGACGCGGCCCTTTAGCTTCGCCACGTTCGCAATTACGCGGCCCTCCTGGATAGTCTGCGCAAAGGGCTTCTGAAGCCAGACATGCTTGCCGGCGAGCAGGGCCTCAGTGGCGACGAGGGCGTGCTGGTGGTCGGGAATGCATAGCATCACGGCGTCAATCGAGGGATCGGCCAGGAGCTCGTGGTAGTCGGCGTACTCCTTGACCTTCTGCTTGATTCCATACTCCTTTTTGTAGCGCTTCTCGATCATCTCCCTGCCGTAGGCCCTGCGCCTTGAATCGAGGTCGGCCACGGCCGTGAATACGCAAAGGTCCGTGTACTGCTGGCACAGCGGCACGTCCATCGTGTGGGCGATGCGCCCATAGCCTATCACCCCTACGTTGACCTTGCCGTTTGCAAGGCACTTGCACACGCAACCCGGCGAAAGCACTAGAGGGGCCGCGAAGAGCGACGACGACTTGAGAAACTGACGGCGGTTGAGGTTCATCTGTCTTTCTCCATTTTCCTTTCGTTGATATCTTACCGGCGATGCGCCTTCTTCCAGGCCTCGACGATCGTATGGTACTTTACGAGCATGTTGTCTATGTAGATCGGGTCCTCGCGGCCCTCCTTCATCCAGTCGAGATACATGCGAACGACCTGGCTGAAGTGGGCCTCGTGCCCGATGTCATACGCCTTTGGATAGACGATCCTCCAGACGCCGCACGCCCCGGTCTCCTCGGCAGCGACCCCCGGCCATTCGCGCGAGACCTTCGCAAGCGCGGCGTCAAGAGCGCGCTTGACCTCGTCCGCCGCGGCACGCGCCTTCACGTATAGGACGGGCTTGTAGCCCTCCTCGGCCCCCTGGCGGATCTGAAGCTCCGCCCTGGTACCGCGCATGTGGGAATAGTGCGTGTCTCCGGTGCCTGCGGGAGCCATGAAGTTCCAGATGACGGAAACCTTGCAGTTAACGCCCCTAAGCCGCCACGAAAACTCGCCGTTGGATTCGCATTTGAAGGCCTTTTCCACGCGCCCGCCCGTTGACATCTTGAACTGGCCGGGGTCTATGGCCGTAGGCCACGTCTTTGCGGAAACCACCTCCACGTCGCCTTTCGAAAGGCGCTGGCCGGGGAATACCGCCCACTGCACGAGATCGACGAGATGAGTCGTCACATCGACGATGCCCTCCCCCTGGACGCGCGTGTCGTAATACCATTCCGGGCGCTTCAGGGGAGCTCCGTTCACGAGCTTGCAGAAGTGGTGCACAGACTCCTTCACTACGGCAGGATCCGCGTCGCTCCCCTTCTCCTGCTCGCCGTAGAGATCGGCGTCCATCGAAAGCGCCCTCTGGAGAATCGTCGTGATCTCGTTGCGCTCCGTCATGATGTCGGCGAAGAAGAGCCCCTTTTCCTGCGCAAGGCGAGCAGCCCTCTCCGTCTTCGCAAACACCTCCGGCGTTATCGCCATGGGCTTGTCGGAAAGGACGTTGCACCCGGCCTCGACCGCGGCAAGGGCGTAGTCTCCCTTGCGGTCGTTCCTCCCCGCCAGGATGACGACCGGCCTCTCGCCGAAGTCGCCCGCCTTGGCGCAGGCGACGAACTTCTCCAGATAGTCGCCGCCCCTATAGACAACCTCGTTCCACGACGTCGGATCCTTCTCGCGCGAGTTGAACGCCGCGACAAGCTTGAGGTGGTTTTCGAGCTCCGCCCCCTCCGGCGCGAACACCCTCGCATCGCCGAGAACTTCCGGATAGGCGCGGTTCTGCACAAGCGAGGCGTGGAAATGGCCAGGGTCAATCGTGACAAATTGCACGGCGGCGAAAAGCACAATCATGTTCATGCCGCTATTATATCAAAAATCAAGACCGATTTCACACAAAATCGCCCGACTTCAAAGATTCAAAATCAAGGGACAGGATTCTCTTGGCGTGTCTGCCGGGACGGTTTTTTATCTCGCGCAGAGGCGCAGAGGCGCGGAGGTTGGAATTCGAAGGCAAACTCCCCCCTTTCCCCCGCTGGAAACGAGGGAATCGTGGCCACGGCATGGAGGTCGGGACGCCGTTCCCCGTTGCTTTTCAGGCGACGAGGTGGTACCGCCGCATCCGCATCGCGCCGACCGCGACGCGCGGAACCGACGCGAGGCCGAGGACGAGGATC
>JBGUVV010000297.1:0-5091 GCA_045220525.1 Kiritimatiellia bacterium | reverse complement strand
CGCTTAGACCGCACCTTGTTCAGTTTAACCGCTCGGCGAACATCCTTGTCGAGGGTATCAGCTGGGAGGATAGCCCGTTCTGGTGCTTCAATTTCGTCTGCTGCGAAAACGTCGTCTGCCGCGACCTGACTGGGCGCGCACACGGCCACAACACAGACGGCATCGATCCGGAGGGGACGCGCAACATCGTCGTCGAGACGAGCGCACCGGAGGCGTCGGTCGAGATACAGAAGACGAGCGGCGTCACGGTTGAAGGCGTTTGCTTCGGCAAGTACCGTCCCGTGGCCACAAACGGAGTCCTGTGCCTAACCTTCGATGGCGCGCTTGACGCTTACCGTCCGCTGTTGCCGGTATTCAGGCGGCACGGTGCGCACGCTACGTTTTTCGTTCGCGGGACTCTTGACCGGGATTCCGTTTCCGCGTTCACGGCGGAGGGGCACACGGTCGGTCTGAACGGTTTCGCCGGAATCAATGCGGTCGATTTCGTCATGCGCCAGGGCGGCACGCCAGAGGAATATATCGCATGCGAAATCGAGCCGCAGCTTGCATCGGCACGGGCGGCCGGGCTGGAACCGAAGCACTGGGCTTATCCGGAGGGCGATTGCAACGACATGACGGACGGGCGCATCGCCTTCTGGCATTTCCGCCGCAACCGCTCGGAGACATCCGACCTTGGATCGGCAACCATTGGAATGGGCGATCTGCCGCAAGGCGGCGCGTGGATGCGGACGCTGTACGGCTACCGGCTGGATTCTAAGTCGATTGACGCAGCCGTGGCGCATCTCCCGGAGGTCGCTCGCACAAACGGCGTCTTCACGACAGTCGGCGGTTCGTTCGCCGAAGTCGAGGCCTTGCTGTGTCCGGCCCATCGTCTCGGAATCAGGGTGTTGGGCTTCGACGAATTGTCTGCGGAAGAGCCTGAAAAGAAAGGAACAGCACAATGACAACATTAAAGGCACATTGCAAGGCAATGGCAGTTGCCGTCATCGTTACGCTTGCCGCATTTAGGCTGCTGGCCGAGACGATGCCGCCGCTGCCGGAGGGGGCGTTCACTTATGCGGTAATCCCTGACACGCAGAGCTACGATGGGGAAGGACGCCACACGAAGCGCGGACGGGCTCCTGGCGTAGGCCCCACGAAAAACGCACAGTTGGACGCAATCGTCGATTGGCTCGTCGCGAACGCCGAGAAGGAGAACATTCTGTTCGTTTCGCACACGGGCGACATCGTCGACATGGACAACGACTTTCAGTGGCGCTTCGCCTCAAACGCGATGTCGCGGCTTGACGGCAGGCTTCCCTACGCGGTCGTTCCCGGCAATCACGACATGAAGGCGTCCAGCGGCGACACAACGCTCTTCCAAAAGTATTTCCCCGCGTCACGCTACGCGGGCTACTCCTGGTACGCGGCCACGTTCCCCGGCTTCACGAACTCCGCCGGACTGTTCGTCTCCGGCAACAACGCGAACACCATCTGCCTCTTCGCGCAGGGGCGGGAGAAGTTCGCGGTCGTGCATCTTGAATGCAACGCGCCGGACTCCGTGCTCGCCTGGGCCGAGAAGGAACTTGCGAAGTATCCCGACAGGCACGTTATCGTGGCGACGCACCAGGATCTTGGCGCGATCGAGTCGAAGAACGGACGGACTCTGCGGAAAGAGACGAGCAATCTCTCGAAGGAGGAACTTGCGAAATTCGAGCCGGACCTTTCCATCTACGGCAGGATGAAGTGGCACAAGTGCCACGGCAAGGATGGCAATTCGGGGCTGGACATCTGGAACAAGTTCACGTCGCGCCTGAAGAACGTATTCCTCGTCGTCTCCGGCGACCAGGGAATGATTGGCATCTCCCGCGTGGACGAGAGGGGTGTCCACGGGAACATGGTATATTCGCTTATGCAGGATACGGGTCGCGGATACATCCGCATCTTCCGCTTCATCCCGTCCGAAAAGGTCGTGCGCTGCTACACTATCGACCCGCGCAACGGCGGCGAACTCGTGCACTCCTTCTACGTCTGGCGCGATGACCTGTGGTTTAATTTCGAGCTGCCCTATCCCGGCACGGATGGCGAGAGGCCCGCACCGCCCAAGATGGGGGCGGAGGCGGGAGTCTATATTCCTCCGGAAAGGGGAAAACTTGAGGCGTGCGCCGCAGTTCCGTCGGACGATCCGATCGCCGTGCGAAAGGTCGAATGGAAAGGAATGGGCAACGTCCGCGATCTAGGCGGGCTGCCTGGCCTTGGCGGACGGCGCGTGCGGAAGGGACGCATCTACCGCTCGTCCGGGCTGAACGAGAACGCAGACTATCGCATCCCCGGCACGAAGAATGCTCGGCCGAAGAGCGAGTGGAAGGGACCGGGCGCGACTCGCATCACGCCGGAAGCGGCGAAATATGTCGTCGAGACGCTTGGCGTCAAGACGGATCTCGATCTTCGCGGGGATGGGGAGACGTTCGGGATGACCGGTTCACCGCTTGGCGATAAGGTGCGCTGGGTGAACATCCCGTCCGCCGAGTACGGCGGAATCTTCAAGAAGAAAGGGCGCGAGGCGTTCATCGCGGACTTCAAGGTGTTCCTTGATGAGGCAAACTATCCAATCGTATTCCACTGCATCGCCGGCGCGGACCGCACCGGGTCGCTCGCATGCGTCCTGAACGGACTCCTTGGCGTGGACGCCGATCTCCTGCACCGCGACTGGCAATATACGTGGACGGGACGGAAGAATCCGAAAAATGCGCCCGAAAAGTTCTGGGAGCAGCTTATGACAGGCTTCTCGGCCTTTGAAGGCGCCACGCTGAACGACAAGATCGAAAACTTCGTTCTCTCCTGCGGCTTCACTGCGGACGACATCGCCAAGTTCCGTGAGTTGATGCTGGAGTAACCCAAAAATTCTTAAAAGTCAAAAAAACAAGAAAGAAACAAGACCATGACAACCCACAACAAAACGCGCGCCGTAAGAAAAACAACACAGGAGCAAACAATGAATACAATGAAGTTAGTCGGGACGACGCTGTGCAGTCTTGTCTTCATGACGCTGCTGGCGCTGACTTGCAAAGCCGCAACGTACTACGTTGCACCTGCCGACAAGGGTGGTCAAGCGGGCAACCCAGGCACGAAGGAACTGCCGTTTCTCAATCTGGGCGACGCAGTGGCGAAAACGGATGCGGCGACAATTTATCTGGCTGACGGCACGAACTTCGTCGACAGCACGGTTGTAATAGACAAGACGCTGACAATCGCCTCCGAGTCAGGTGAACGCGACAAGTGCTTTCTTGACGGCCGCAATACCTGCCGCATCATTAAGGACTCCTCGTCGGCGCTGACATTGTCGGGTTTGACGCTGCAACGTGGGCGTGCAACCGACGGAGTCGGCGGCGCGGCACTGTGTTTCACCAAGAACAATAAATTGCTCACGATTAGAAACTGCGCTATACGGGATTGCCACGTGTCATACCCGGCCACGGGAAGCGAAGCGGTTCGCGGTGGCGGCCTTTCTGCAAACTGCAACGCAGACTCCGAGATTGTCGATACGGAAATCGAGGGCTGCACGGTTTCGATTTCGGGCGAGAGCATCACCGCTAGTTGCGGCGGCGGAGGCGCCTATTTGGAAAATGGCACGATGCAGTCCTGCATTGTGCGTGGCTGCGCCGTCACGAACGCCTCGCCGATGAATACGTCACAATCCGCCCCCGTCACGCTGGGCGGAGGACTGCTGATTGCAGGAAGCTGCCGCGTTTTGTCGACAGTCGTCAGCAATTGCGTTGTGGCGTCGACTTCGAGCTCCTTCGGCAACTCGTCGATCGGCGGCGCGGGCGGCGGTGTTGCGTTCCGCACCGCCGGCGGCTCAGTCGTTGACTGCCTCATTGCAGGCAACGTCTCGGATTGCGCGGGTGGCGGCATCTACTTGGGCGGAGCGGGCGCAGTGAGCAATTGCACGATTCGGGCGAACGAGATGTCGTGGCCGCGTTCGTGCGCACATGTTGGGGCTGGTGGCGCGGGAATTGCCTCTTACAATGTCAATGCGGCCATCGTTGGCTGCCTTGTCGAGAACAACTCGGCGACGAATGCCACGTCGTTGTCGAGCAAGTCGGTTTGCGGTGGCGTCAGCGCATCCATAGGGTCGGTGTATATGGCTGATTCGGTTGTCCGGGACAATGCTGCGTATAATGTTGGCGGTGTGCGTCTGTACCGCACTACGAGCGGCACGTGTGTTTCGAACGTTGTCATTACCGGAAACCGGTCGTGGGAACAGTCGGGCGGAATCCGTGCAGAGTACGTGCGCGCCATTCGGCTCAGGGACCTTGTCGTGACAGACAACGTGCAGTCGTATTCTGTGGACAAGTCGTATGGCCTTTTGTACATCTCTGCTGAAAATGCCAATAATCCATATACGGAGATATTGGTCCAAAACTGCCTTTTCGCCGGCAACCAGACGGCGGGTAACAAGCGGTGGGGCGTGTATGTGGCTGGTGGCGAATATCGCGCGGTGGGTGCTGAACCTATAACGTTCGACCATTGCACGTTTGCGCGAAATTCCAATACCGCCAAATCACCGTTCTTCAACGTAGGCACCCAGGCTGCCGCCGCGAACGTGCGCATCATCGGGTGCGCGGTGTATGGCAATACTGGAAACGGGTCGCCTGTCGGCATTGGCGGCGAGAGCTGTGACTGGTCGCTTTTGAGCGACCTTGTCCAGTATTCGCTGTGCGATGTCGTTCAGGACGGTTTTAGCGTGACCGCCGACAACCACAACGTTGACGCATCGGACATCGCGGCATCGGCGCTTTTCAAGAATCCTGACGGCGGAGACTATCGTCCGGCGAATAGGAGGTCGGCGCTTGTTGATGCCGGCGGCGCCTTCGAGGATTGGATGGGCACGGGCTCTCGCAAGAGCATTCAAGACATCGGCGACGGCACGTATTCAATGCCGACTGTCGGTACATACGGTGTCTCGGTTGTGCGCAGCGGAACTTCTCCGCGGCGGCAGGGATCGGCGTCTGATATCGGCTGCAACGAGCTTCGCGAAGCGCCCGGGTTCACTATCTCTTTCCGCTAAAACTATTGTAACACTGTGAAATTTACTGTTGTCTATTTTTG
>JBGUVV010000296.1:0-7561 GCA_045220525.1 Kiritimatiellia bacterium | reverse complement strand
GACGCGGCGTATTTCGGTGAGGGGAATGGCTCGTCACGTCATATAGACTTACGTGCGAGGCGGTGAAGCGACTCCCGTAGCGTACGGGTCGGGCGACACCCGCGACTGAGCAGGAGGCGGCGCGTTCGACGAGAGGAGCCTCTCGTCCGGAGACATTTGGGCGAGGAACCGCTGATTGCAAAACTTTGGAGGTTCCCCAATTTTTGAGGCATGAAAATCGCCGCGCCCCTGAAAACAAAGGGTGAAGTGGCGATTTCCATTTTGCGTTAAGTGAAAATCCGACGACAGGAACGCGGAGTCGTTCCGTGTCGGGGCGCAGAAATATGCCGCTGCGAGGGGCTCGTCATCCAGTGTTCATGCCGAAGAAGGCGAAGAGCGACTCCTCGGCTCGTCGTCTGGCCTCGACAGGGTCGAATCCGCGCCACCTGCGGCCTCTTTTCAGGATGTCGCTTGCGCCGTCCGCGATGGAGTAGAAGTGGAACTCGGGCACTTCGTGTATCCTGAACGACATGCGGGCGATGCTCCTTGCAATGACTTCGTGCTTCTCCGAGTTCCCGATCCACGTCATGCTGAAGTACGTTGTCGCGAGGACGATCGCCGCCAGCGCCTTGATCTTGCCGTACTTGAACAGCCGCATGTCCTCGAGGCTGTAGGACTGCTTGACGTGGCGGATGGTGTCCTCGACCCTCCAGCGGGTGATGTATCCCTCCACGACCTGCCAGAGTGCCTCGCGCGTCGTTGTCTTCGCGAGGGTGGTCAGCAGCATCATCGGCTTCTTCCCGAATCCCCTGACGACGACCATGTGCAGGAGCCTGTCGGGGATGTCCGGAAGGCGCACGGGCACGACGCCGAACTCGATCGTGACGCGCTTCTCGGTGCCGTGGTGGTCGAACGTCACGACTTCCCTGTAGAGCATCCGGCACTGCCAGGCAAGCTCTCCGCACATGACGTTGCGCTTCCAGCTGCGCACGTACCGCTCCTTGAGCCGGACGATGAAATCCAGCCCTTTGTCGAGGAAATGCCGGTAGAACTCGATGTTGTCCCCGCCCCGGTCATAGACGAATATGCCGCGCTTCTTCGTGTGCTTCGTGATCTCGCCCACTATTGCCTTGACCTCCTCGTTCTCGCTGACGAACCCGGGCGAGTCCGCGGACCACAGCCTGAAGTGCAGCGGGATCGGCCTGCGTCCTCCGCTTTCGCAGGCTACGGCCATGCAGCCCCAGAAGCCGAGGTTGTCGCCTACGTCGCCTTTGCTTCCGTCCCAGACCTTGGCGAGGTACTCCATCTTCTTTGCGTAGGGCTTCTGCACGTCGGACGGGTCCAGTATGATGAGCGTGTCCTTGCGGACCCTTCTGGCGCCCTCGGAGGCGATGAAGCCGTGCAGCCCTGCCTCGAGCCCGGCCGACGACAGCATCCGGCTGAGTCTGTCCTCGACCTTTTTCGGGGTGGTTTTCTCCTTGAGCGCACGGACTATGGACGAGAGCTTCACGTCCTTCTCGACCATGATTCCGTAGATCATGTCGCCTATGAAGCGGGCGACCGGCTTGTGGAAATGGGGAGAAATCCTCCCCAAAAAAGATTCAAGTTGTCTGAGCAGTTTCGCCGCAATTGTGGTATCATACATGGTGTCGCCTTCCTTGTTCGTGTTTAGCACTTCGTATTATACCGAAGATCGACCGAGGGGGGCGACGCCTTTCTTGAAAATCGGCCGAAAAGAGCGCGAGCCCGCGCAAGGCTTCGACAGCCGAGAAAAAATTGGGGAACCTCCATTTGCAAAACTGACTGTTCGGCGCACGTCATTTATGATATAATATGCCTCAATAGATTTTGAAAGGAGAGGCAGATGGCCGATACGGAATCGTTGGTAAAACAGTTGGGAGATTGTGCCGAGAGGCAGGATTTTGTGGGAGCGCTTGCTTATTTGCGCGAGAACATCGACGACGTCGAAAAGAGAATGCAGCCCGCCGGCGTGAAGGACGCCTTGAAGAAGACGACGAAAGATCGTCTTCTTCTTTCTTTCCTCGACGGCATCCAGTTCGGCGGGCGTCCGCTCGGCGAATCGCTCGTGAAGATCGAGAAGCTGATGGCCTTCAACTCTTCGATACCTGGCCCCGCAGGCGTCAAGGTGCTGAACGACGCATGGGGGCTCGGCACGGTCAAGAAGATCGACTACTTCTACAAGCGCGTCACCGTCGACTTCAAGACAAAGCGCGGCCACCAGTTCACTTTCGAGGCTGCCTGCGACATGCTTGAGGTGGCTTCTAAGGACCACATACTCGTCCTCCGCGAAACTGCGCCGGCCGACTTCGAGCGCCTCTTCAAGGAAGATCCCGCCGAGTTCACGAAGGCGGTGATACGCTCCAACGGCGGCTCCATGACGCAGATCAGGCTCGAGGACTACTGCGTGAGCAATTCGCTCGTGAAGTCCGCCAACTGGAAGAAGTTCTGGGAGGCCGCCCGTGTCGGACTCAGGAAAGACAAGACGGTGACCCTTCCCGTGAAGAAGACGGAGCCGATCGTAGTCGACACCCGCACCGAGGACTACGGGGACCTCTGGCTTTCCAAGTTCTGCGCGGAGACGGATCCGAAGATGATAATGGCCGGCGTCCGCGAGTATGTTGCGAATGGCAGCTTCGCTTCCGCAGACGACGCGGTCAAGGCGAAGATATGCGACCGCCTCGTGTTCGCCGCAACTGCCGTCCGCAAGGTCGATGACGCGCTTTACGCCAGGATCGCCTGCACGGTTACGGAGCTTGGGCTCCCGAGGCCGCCTGCCCAGGAGATGCGCGAGTATCTCTGGGAGCGCAAGCGCTTCGTGAAGGCAGCCGCCGACCTCCCGGCGCGCGAAGTCGGGGCGATGATCGCGTTTCTCGCCGCAGACGCGGCGTCCAAGAGCAAGCTTTACAAGGTGCTTCCCGAGCTTTGCTTCACCGCCGTATCCGAAATCGTCTCTGCGTTCGGCTCCGAGCCGGAGTGCAGGGCCGAGGTCGCGGCGCTTATGAAGGAGCCGAAGGCCCCTGCGACGCTGACGACGCTTCTTGCCGGCAGGTATGAAAAGTTCAAGGACTGGAGCGAGCTTCCGCCGCTAATCACGATTCTCACCCATGCCATCGCCCTCGGCGAGGGCCGGCAGGGCGGCGAAGTCCTCAAGATGCAGAACATCGTGCGCCGTCTCTTCGGCGACAAGAAGTGGCTCGCTGACATGTTCAACTGGCTCCCTCCGCAGGACAAGGTGCTTTTCTTCGAGCGCTTCCAGGCTTCCATAGCGTGGGATCCCTCGACCCACCACGCAACCGTCGTCAGAATGACGGCGATAGCGCCGGAGCTCAAGGACCGCGTCGTAGCCGTGGAGAAGAAGAAGGAGTACCCGAGGATCACTTCCTTCCGCAGCTTTGCCGCGAGGAAGCTCGAATATCTCAAGCTCATCAACGAGGACATGCCCGCCAACATCAAGCGCATCGAGTTCGCCAAGAGCTACGGAGACCTCTCGGAAAACGCCGAATACCAGTACGCCAAGGACGAGCAGCGCGCGTTGATGCAGAAGCAGACGCGCATGCAGGCGGAGCTCGAGGCCGTCAAGCCCGGGGACTTCGCAGACGCTACGGTTGACGAGGTCATGCCCGGCGTTACGGTCGTCTGCGAGACGTCTGGCGGCGAGAAGACTTGGACGATCCTTGGCGAATGGGACAACGACCTTGAGAAGGGCGTCATCTCGTCGATGACGCGCGTGGCGCGCAACCTTCTCGGAAAGAAGCCTGGCGACAGCTTTGAGCTTCCAGGCGAGAACGGCGAAGTCGAGTTTGCCACTGTGAAGGAGATAAGGCCGATTTCAGACGAAATCCGCGAATGGATGAAGCTCCCAGAGGGCGTTCAGATATAACGAAGGAGGCTGACAATGCCGAAGAAAACCGAGAAGAAACCCGCCAAGAAGCCAGCCGCCAAGGCGCAGCCTTCGAAGAAGCCAGTCGCCAAGAAGCCCGCCGTCGTCAAGGCGGAAGCTCCCGTTGAAAAGGTGAAGAAGCGCGTCCCTCCGAAGATCGTGAAGAAGGTCGCGCCTTTGAAGCCTGTCGAGGAGTACACTCCCATCGACACCGCCAAGGCCGTTGAATTTGCGATGTCCATCGCGAGGGAGATGAAGAAGTCCGCCTCGGAAGTCGTGCCGGTTTCCGACAAGGAGGAGATAAAGCTTTCTCGCCGCCCGACGACGCGGCAGCAAGGCAAGGAGAGCGCGAAGTTCCCGCAGGCGGACCTCAAGGTCTTCAAGAAGCGCCTTCTTGAGGCGCGCGCCCAGGCGCTTTCCGGCGTCAACGCCATGAAGGCGACCGGGTTCAACGAATCCGACGACCACGAGACCGACGGCGGCGACGGAACGGCGCAGACCCTTCGCCTCCAGGCGCTCGGGCAGATGGGCAGCATCAACCGCAACATCCAGCAGATTGACGAGGCCTTGCACAGGATCGACGACGGAACATACGGCGTCTGCACTGTGTGCGGCCAGCTGATACGCAAGCCGCGCCTCATGAACCAGCCGTTTGTGCTTACGTGCATGGAGTGCCAGAACGAGATGGAGCGCGCCAACAGGATATGAGGCGGTTCCTGGCGATTTTCGCCGCCGTAGCGAACCTTGTTCTTGCAGACGCCGTCGTCAAGGAGCTTGCCGTCGGCCTGCTGAAGGGGAATGGCGCGGTTGCGGTTTTGCCAGGGCTCTTCGACCTTGCGTATGTCGAGAACCGCGGCTGCGCATGGGGCATGTTCCAGGGTCAGGTCTGGCCTCTCGCGCTTTTCGGCTTCGCCGCGCTTGCGCTTCTCGTATGGAAGAGGCGTTCCGTGTTCGGGCCGGGGATTGCCGCGGGAGTCGCCGAGTGCCTTCTTTACGCGGGAATCGTCGGGAACCTCATAGACAGGGTGTTTCGCGGTTTTGTCGTCGATATGTTTGACTTTCACTGGGGAGTGCACCACTTCCCCTGCTTCAACCTTGCGGACACCTACATCACCGTGGCCGCCGGGCTTCTTGTGCTGCTGTCCTTCTGGGGCGGCAAGCGGAAAACGGAGAAATGAACGATGAGAATCCTCACAGGCATACAGCCTTCCGGAAAGCTTCACTGGGGCAACTACTTTGGCGCGATGAAGTCGATGTTCGACCTTCAGGCGAAGGGCGAGGACATGTTCATGTTCATCGCGAACTTCCACGCCATGACGACGGTTCGTGACGGCGGGGCTTTGAGAGCCGCGACCCGAGAGCTCGCGCTCGACTATCTTGCGTGCGGGCTTGACCCCGAGAAGACGGTCGTCTATCGCCAGAGCGACGTTCCAGAGGTCCAGGAGCTGGCGTGGTATCTTTCGTGCCTGACTCCGATGGGCCTTCTCGAAAGGTGCCACAGCTACAAGGACAAGATGGCCCACGGCTTCGAGGCGACGCACGGGCTTTTCGCGTATCCAGTCCTCATGGCGGCCGACATACTGATCATGAACGCCGACCTTGTCCCCGTCGGCAAGGACCAGAAGCAGCACCTCGAAGTGACGCGCGACCTTGCGCAGAAGTTCAACAACGCCTACGGCGAGACGTTCAAGCTCCCTGACGCGTACATCCCGGATTCCGTCGCCACGATACCAGGGACTGACGGCCAGAAGATGTCGAAGTCGTATCACAACACCATTGAGCTTTTTGACGTTTCCGTAAAGAAGAAGGTGATGGGCATCGTCACCGACTCTCAGCCGATGGAGGCGAAGAAGGAGCCGGACGGCAACTCCATCTACGAGCTCTACAAGCTTTTTGCGACGCCCGACGAGGTCGCCGCGATGGCGGAGGCGTTCCGCGCCGGCGGCTACGGCTACGGCAACGCGAAGAAGGCCCTGCTGGAAGCGTATCACAGGCTCTTCGATCCGTTCAAGGAGCGCCGCGAGGAGCTGGCGAAGGATCCAGATTCGCTTGAGGACATCATGCGCGCTGGCGCCGCCAAGGCGCGTGCCGCCGCAGCGCCTGTCATGGAAAAGGTCCGTAAGTCGGTAGGCATCGCCCCCTGATAGCGGCATCATAGGCCATTCGGCTCTCTGCGCAATAGGCGGCGTTTTGGTATAATACGCAGTATGCGACAGATGTCCCTCATAGAAGGCGCCGCAGGAGATGATGCGGAGGCCGCGCCCGAGCCGCTCGCCGCCCGGATGCGGCCGCGGGATCTTTCGGGCTTCATGGGGCAGGAGCATCTTGTAGGCGAGGGGAAGATCCTCCGCCAGATGATCGAGCGCGACCAGATTCCCTCGATGATCCTCTGGGGGCCGCCGGGCGTCGGGAAGACCACTCTCGCAAACGTGATAGCGAACCTCACGAAGGCGGAGTTCGTGAACTTCTCCGCCGTCACGAGCGGCATCAAGGAGATCAAGGAGATAATGGCGAGGGCGGAGTCGGGGAGGCGCCTTGGAATACGCACGGTCCTCTTCGTCGACGAAATCCACCGCTTCAACAAGGCGCAGCAGGACGCGTTTCTTCCGTATGTCGAGCAGGGCTCGATAATCCTCATCGGCGCGACTACCGAGAACCCGTCGTTCGAAGTCAACTCCGCTCTCCTTTCCCGCTGCAAGGTGTTCGTGCTAAAGGGCCTTTCCGAAGACGACATCGTAAAGCTCCTTCGCCGTGCGCTGACTGATCCCGCAGGCTATGGCAAGATAGACGTCCAGGCCTCGGAGGAGGCGCTTAGGAAGATAGCCGTCTATTCCAACGGGGACGCGAGGAAGGCTCTCGGCACGCTCGAGACCGCCGTCGCCAACGCGGAGTTCGGGAGCGACGGCCGCCCGGCCGTCACCGACGCCGTGCTGGGGGAGGTGATAAGCCGTAAGGCCCTCATTTACGACAAGACAGGCGAGGAGCACTACAACATCATCTCCGCCCTGCACAAGTCGATGCGCAACTCCGACCCAGACGCGGCCGTATATTGGCTGGCGCGGATGCTGGAAGGGGGCGAGGATCCGCTATACATAGCAAGGCGCTGCGTGCGCTTTGCGAGCGAAGACGTGGGGCTTGCGGACCCGAATGCGCTCCTCTTGGCGAATGCCGTCTGGGATTCGTGCCACAACCTCGGCGTTCCAGAGTGCAACGTACACCTCACAGAGATCGTCGTGTATCTTTCGCTTGCGCCAAAGTCCAACGCGATGGAGGAGACGTATCTGCGTGCAGCCCGCGACGCTCAGGAGATGATCGCGGAGCCAGTCCCGCTGCATATCCGCAACGCGCCGACGCGCCTCATGAAAGAGCTTGACTACGGCAAGGGCTACACGTATGCCCACGACACAGACGAGAAGATCGCAAGGATGTCGTGCCTCCCCGAGTCGCTTAACGGCCGCCGCTACTACACGCCGGCGGGGCTTGGAAGGGAAGGGATCATGAAGGCGCGGCTAAAGGCGGTCCGCGACTGGCGGGAGGGGAAGACCGACACGCCTCCGTTTTCAAGCGCGGCGTATTCCGGGAAGGACAAATGAGCGTAGAGCTTCTTTCTCCCGCAGGGGACTTCGAGACTGCGCTTGCGGCCTTCTCGGCCGGAGCGGACGCCGTATATTGCGGGCTCTC
>JBGUVV010000295.1:0-2363 GCA_045220525.1 Kiritimatiellia bacterium | reverse complement strand
TTATTTTTTTTGTTTTTTGGGTGTGGGGGGGCGGCGGCCCCCCCGCTTCCGGGATGCATCTGCCCGCCCAAGTGCGGGCCAAAGAGGGCGAAGCTTGCCCTGCAGCTATACTCGATAAAGGAGTACATCAAGCGCGTCGGCCTCGACAAGTCGCTTGAGGATGTCGCCGCGATAGGCTTCAAGGGCGTGGAGTTCGCAGGCTACTACCAGTATGACGTCGATGCGAAGGGCCTTCGCAATGCTCTTGCGAACGCCGGTCTCAAGCCGTGCGGAACCCATGTGAGCTGTGCCGCGTATGGCCTTAACACGAAGACCTGGACGTACGATCCGGAAGTCCTCAAAAAGACGTGCGAGTTCAACATGGCCTACGGCAACAATCTCGTGATCAACCCCGGCGGCGGCAACTTCCCGCCCGGATGCTCATGGTCAACGGGCCGTGGCGGAGAGCCTTGCACGCCTTCGCAGGAAATCGACGACCACACGAAGAAGCTCGCGGAGTTCTACAACAAGATCGCCGCCGACGCAGCAAAGATGGGCTGCCGGATCGGTCTCCACAACCATACGTGGGAACATGCGATCTTCCTTCTTGACGGAACGTCTTTCTGGGACTACTTCTTCACGAACACCGACGAGGCCGTCTGCATGGAGCAGGATGTCGGCTGGTCGACTTGCGCAGGCGTCGATCCGAAGGCGCAGTACGCAAAGTATCCACACCGCGCCCCCACGCTCCACGCAAAAGAAAACGGCATGGGCAAGGACGTGACGGAGTTTGACGCGATCCTCGGCAAGCCCGGCAAGCCCGGAGCCGTGCCGGTGGACTGGGACGGTCTCATCCCCGTTACAGAAAGAGACGGAGTCGAGTGGTATGTCGTCGAATGCGAAAGGCACTTCGACGATCTTTCCGCAGTCCTCCCGTCCTACAACTTCCTCAAGGCCAAGGGATTGAACTGAAAATGAACGACAAATGCATCATCAAGGGCGATGCACACTGCCGCCGCGCTTTCCTGAAAGGCGCGGCGGCTCTCGTCGCAGCGATTCCCACCGGGAAGTCGCTTGCCCACGCTCCGCGGCCAAAGGCAAACAACAACCCGATCTGGCTCATGACGAGCGCATTTGCAGCGGATCCAGATTTCGAGGCCGTCGTTGCGCGGGCAAAGGCCCTCGGCGCACAAGGCCTGGAGCTTTGCGTCTTTCGGCGCGACACGGACAGGAACGACCACATCGCGACGCACCTCGACTACGACTCGTTCACGCCCGACAGGGCCAAGCAGATAATCGAGATCTGCAACCGCGAACGCCTGAGGATATCAGTGGGCGCCTATGACAACCTTATAGGAGGAAATCCCGCGCTTCAGGTCGTAAACCAGAACCACATCCTCAAGCTCGTGCGCATAGCGGCGATGCTCGGCGGAGACGCGAACGACGTCGTCTGCGGCACGTTCGTAGGCTACGACCATGAGCTCGGGAGGCAGGACGGCGGGTTCGAGAAGAACCTCCTCAAGTTCAAGAAGGTCTTCCAGCCGATTCTAAACTACGCTAAGTCGCTTGGTGTCACGCTGTGCGTGGAGAACTGTCCGATGGAAGGGTGGCAGCCTGTCACCGCGCCTGACGCATACAACAACCTTCCAGGATGCCTTGCGGCGAGGAAGCTCATGTATGCAATCCTCGACGACGACTCGGCGCTCCAGGAAACCTACGACCCGTCGCACGACATCTGGCAGCACATCGACCCCTCCGATGTCATAAACCACATGGATTTCAAGAAGCTGAGAAGGGTGCACATCAAGGGGACTCGCAACTTCACCAACGACGAGGAAGCCGTCCACTGGGGGCGCCTATACCCGCAGCAGAGCGTAGATGCGGCGTTGGCGCGAAAGGCCGGAGTCCCGCTTCCTTCCAGCGAATGGGATCGCCTGAGCTACGAGCCGCGCCTCCCCGGGTTCGGCGGAAGCGACTCGTGCGACTGGACGAAGTTCCTCGAGACTCTCATGGCGAAGGGATATCGCAATCCCTTTGTTATAGAGAACGAAGGGTGCAATTCGTCCCATACGGGGAACATGGGCGCGACCATGCAGGGATTCAGGGCGACCATACTGAACACCGCACCGGTCGTCTGGCCGCTTGGCCCGGACGGATACGCGTTTGACTACTCGGCTCTTAAGCCGATGAACGACTCGTTCGCAAGGAACCTGCCGGTAGTCACGGTCGCAGACCTTACCTGATCACTCGTCAGGTATAAGCCATTTTCCTTTCGATCCCTTGACGTCAACGGGGATCGAATAGGATTTTTCGCCAGAAGGGGAGGACTCCTCCTTGAAATAGTCTATTGCGTCGTCGTCATCAAGGCCGACGTCTTCTTCGAC
>JBGUVV010000294.1:0-3486 GCA_045220525.1 Kiritimatiellia bacterium | reverse complement strand
CGACGCCTCTAAAGAGTTGGAGTTTAGAGTTGGAGTTGGAGAGTGGAATCATTCCTTTTTCAAGTCCTGGGAACGCCGCGCGATTGAGTTTAACGGAGCCGCCTGGCCACGTTATCATCTCGTTGCGGCGGGTTTCGCCGGGAACGCGCACGAAAAGGTCCTCGATGCCGTATTTCGCAAGTTCCTTCTCGAACGGCCTTGCGTTGTCCTCGCCGAGCAGCCCGCCGCAGGCGACGGAGGCGCCGCGCAATGCGAGATAGCGGGCGACGTTCACGGCCTTACCGCCGACGTTCGTCTCCTCTTCGACATCCTTGAATATCTCTCCGTCGCCCTTCGGCGCGCGCGGCAGCCTTACCGTCGCGTCGAGAGCCGGGCTCATGCAGATGCATACGAATCGCGTTTTGTTCATGCGAAGATTATAGCACAATTCTGCGCATCTTTACCAGTTCATTCGGCTTTCTTTTCGCCAGTTATGACATTTGGCAAGACGATGCAGGATACTACACAAGCCTTTCGCCCCAGAGCGGCATGCGGGCGGAGAAGCCCGCCGCCTCGAGCTTGGCCTTCTCGTCTAGACCGTCCCGGTAGGTCCAGCGATAGCGACCCTTTGCATGCCCCAGCTCATGGAGGTGCGCGATCACGGCCGTCTTCGGGTGGACGGCCTCCTGGCATCCCTCCACCGCCTTCATCCCGCAGCGCGGATGGAACACCCAGATGTCAGGCTGGCGCGAAACATGAAGCTTGGCGGGGGACGAGCAGTCTCCAGAATGGTAAAGGGTAAAGTCCCCGATTTGGACTTCGAAAGGCGTAGTGTAGTCGATTAGGTAGTCGTTGTGGTCGCAAAGACCAGTTATGATCTTCACGTCGCCATAGACGAACGTCTTGGTCTTCGCGCGGGTATAGCCGCCGAGCTTCCTGTCGCGTACGCCGTAGTTGTCGAAGAAGTTGTTCACGACCGGCTTGTGCTGGACGCGGTCCATGGCAAACTTGAACCGTTCCGTGTAGTGGTCGTTGTGGTTGTGCGTGATGAGAGCGAAGTCAAGAAGCGGCGCGAATTCCTCCGCCCGCCGGTGGTGCAGGTCGATGGAGAACATCGTCGTCGGGGTCTTGACCACGAGCCCCATGTTGTACACATACCATATCGCAGGGCGGTCGATGTCGGCGACGACGGTATCCTTGGCCTCGCGAAACACCTTGTCGAACGCCGCCTCCAGGCGCCCAAGCACCGGGAAGCGGGCGACTTGTTCCGCAAGCTGGTCGCCTGGCAGCTGCGTGCCAGGAGTCCAATACGCCTTGAAATCCTGCGGCGTGATCGCGTCGATCTCGTCCTGGCGCAGGTCGAGGTCCAGGTCTCCGGTGGGAGCGTGCTTCTGGGCGCACACCTGCCCCATCGCCATCGCAGATGCGGTGGCTACGCAGCTTTTGGCAAATTCACGTCTGTTCATGATATTGTCGTATTATACCTTATGCCGTGCGGGATTTCAAATGCCGCTTATCGCAAAACCATGTCAGAACTGTACTCCAGCCCCGGCACTTCATGCGGATGGTCGGTCGATCCCGCTACAGGAATGAACGTGCCGCTCCAGCGGTGTCGCGTCTTCCCTTCGGCAGAGGGATTGGGAATCGTCAGCTTCACGTGGTTCCAGCCCTTGCGCAAGAAAATCTGCGTTGGCTCGCGCATATAGTACTCTTGGTCCGTGAACGGTTCCTCGTCAGCCTCGTAGAGCGTCCACGCAGGCGTCCAGTCCGCAATCGGATTCCCCTTCTTAAGCCCCGGGCGCTTCCACTCCGGCGGCGCGACCTTCTCCCCGTTCAGTTCGACGGACGCACCGAAGCGGTTCCACTCGCCGACATCCGGCAGAGGCGCCGAGTACACCAGGCCGTGGTCGCGCGATATGTTGGTGAAGCCGATCCATGCGCCGACGGTCTGATCCTTGGGCGACTTTATCCAGGTTTCGGCTACAACCGTTCCGTTAGACACTCCGCACCCCTCGCGCCCTGGCGAGATAGTCGCCTGCGCGATGTCCTTCGCGATCAGCGTGCCGTCTTCCTGCGTCAGGCGCCAGCGCATGTTCGTCTGGCGGAGGAAGTGGAACGGGTGCTTCAGGTCGCGCAGGGCGCGGTCGCGCTGCGCCGCGACGCGGCGCTCAATGTCCGACGCCTCGGCAAGCAGCGGATCGCCGCCACGCGGCAGGCGCCTGCGGAACTGCGGAAGGTCGTAGTCGCGTCCACGCCAGTAGGCGTCGCCGAAGAGGACGCAAGACGGGAACACAGGCTGGTTGCGCAGGAGGTTCTCGTACGGCATCCCGACAAAACCGTCATGCCACGCGCAGAAGACTGCGCCGAAGTTCTTCTCTCCCGCGTCATGCCAGCGGGCCGCCTTGTGGTATGTGGCGACCGAAAGGAGCTCGAACGGGTCAAAGTCCTCGATGTACATGCCGATTGCGTCGAAGTATGGCCCGGGGTGCGTGTCGGGCGAGACCTTATCGGTCCAGAGCATGTTGATGCGCGGCCCGGGACTGTCGTAGGTCTCGCCCGGCACCCAGCTCACCATCGTGCGTCCCACGTCGGCGATGGACTTCGCCATGCGCTCCAGCGTTTCACGCGGCGCCCCTTCGACCTCACGCTTCCAAACCTCGTCAGTTCCCATGTGGATGAACGGCATCTTCTCCTTGGGCGCGAGCGAGCAAAGCTCCTCAAAGAGCGCGGCAGCCGTCTCGGCAACGCCCGGGTCGGACATCGTCTTGTACTCGAACGCGCGGCGGAACGCGAGCGCGTGCCCGGGAAAGTCGAACTCGGGCATTGTGCAGATGCCGCGCGCATATGCGTAGTCGACGACTTCCCTGAATTCTTCCTGAGTGTAGAACTTGCCCTTGTGCCGATGAAGGAAGGCCCGCTCCGACTGCAGCTGCGGGAAGCGCTTCGACTCCAGACGCCATGCATAGTTCTCGGTGAGGTGCCAGTGGAAGAGATTGAGCTTATAGCGCGACATCACGTCGATGATGTCTTTCACGCCCTGCACCGGCAAGTAGTTGCGCACGGTGTCGAGCATGAACCCGCGCCACTTGAGGCGCGGCCAATCGACGATGCGGCAGCACGGCACCCGCCCATCCCGCGAAAGGCGCACGAGCTGGTCGAGCGTCACGCGCGCCCAGCGTTCGCCGCGCGGACCAGGCGCCGTTATACGCACGCCGTCTGGGGAGATGTCGAGAATGTAGGCCTCGTCCGCCGTCGCCACTGGAGCACTGGGCACCGATTCCTTCTTGACCTTGACGCTCTGCAGACGTTCCGTCGGCACAGTCTGGCCTGCGCTCTGGATGCAGCGCACCGGCCGCGGCATCAGCTCTTCAAC
The DNA here is from genome assembly GCA_045220525.1 of Kiritimatiellia bacterium. Taxonomy (GTDB): domain Bacteria; phylum Verrucomicrobiota; class Kiritimatiellia; order RFP12; family UBA1067; genus UBA1067. The sequence continues at coordinate 134 of JBGUVV010000294.1, read as the reverse complement.
GGCGGAACATTCGCCATTGACCGTATAGGTTCCCGCACCGTACTCCTTCGTACCGCCGTCGGGAAGATGGACCGTGGCTGAGGCGTTCGGCGGCACCGTGAAACGCCACGTCAGCGTACCGTCCGGCGCATACG
>JBGUVV010000293.1:0-3878 GCA_045220525.1 Kiritimatiellia bacterium | reverse complement strand
GGGTTTGTGGGTTCGTTAGGAGCAAGACTCTTATGGCGTGGAGGCCTGCTGCTGACGTTCAAGAAGCATTGTGGTTTCGAACTCCGCCGTGGCGGTGATGACGCCGCGCGACTCGTCGGCGGTCTGCTCGATGGAGAGCCAGCACGTCGAGGCGGAGTCGAGCGCGTGCGCGACGGCCTCGGCGGCGTCGAGCGCGGTGAAGCCGTTTCGCTTCGCGCGCTGCGCGGGCGCCTCGATGCACGCCACGCGCAGGGTGACGCCGGAGGGAAAGCCGCCGTCGGAGCCGCCGGCACCGTTGCGCGCGATGCGCGGCGTGACCACCACCACGGCGATCTTGCCCGCCGTGGCGACCGCGTTGTTGAGCGCGTTCTGGGCGGTGAGCAGGTCCTCTGCAAACACCTTGCAGCCGTTCTGCACGAGTGTTGCAACCGCGCCGAGCACCGTTGCGACCTGGCTCTGGAAATCTCTGATTGTCATTTCGCCCGCTTCCCTTTCTTCGGAGGTTCGATTCTCACGGCCTGCAGCACGGCGTCGGCCACGACGGCCTTGAGGACGGTGCCGTCAAGCGCCTCGAGGACGCCGCCCTCGCGCAACAGCGCGGGGATGAGCGCGGCGTAGTCGCCGGCGGAACTCGCTGCGGCGGGCGGCACGGTGACGGTCGCCGAGGGCGCGGGCAGCTGCACGGGCTTGGCTGGTGCGCCTTTCGCAAAGAGGTCGCGCCACTTGACGACGTTTCCTTCAATGCTCGCTTGGTCGCCGAACACGCGCTTGAGGTGCTGCCGTTCCGGCTCGCCCATGTTCGGCACGGTCGCCTGGAGGTTGGCGTTGAAGGGAGGGACAACGACCGGGGGCTGTGCCCCCGAACCCCTATTTGGGGAATCGGTGCGCTTGCCGCTGCCGCTATCTTCGAGCAATCCCAGTTCGCGGGCCTTGCGCTTGCCCACGTCTTCCACGCCCATGCCGCTGTTGAAGTCGAACGGCGGGTAGGGCGTGCCGAAGCGCGAGAGCTGCGCCCAGATGGGCGAGAGCTTGAGCGCCACGAACTCGTCGCGGCACGCGCCCTGCCAGCCGACGGCGTCGCCCGCCTCTTTCCAGCGCGCCGTCCAGTCGCGCGGCATCCTCCGCTGGCGCACACGCACGAGGCGTTGCGCGGGATAGGCGAGGAGCGCGCCCGGCGTGGTGCCTTCCATGTACTGCGCGAAGCCGCGCGCCTGCTCGACGTTGGTCTTGATGATGAGGTTGAGGCGGCGCTCGCCCATCAGGTTGCGGATGCCGCCCGGCCCCTGGTCCTCGGCGTCCGGCGGATGGTAGCCGGCGGCGGTGAGCGCGTCGCGCATCGCGATCCGCGCCGAGCTCTCGTCCATTTCGCCTGCGGCCACGCGCGCGCACGCTGTGCGGAACGCGCCCAGCACGCGCACGTCCTCGACGGTCGCCGAGAAGAACGCGCGGTCGCGGATTCCGGCCTGGACGGCACTCCACTGGCGCGAGTCCATGCCGCTTGGCGCGAGGGCCTTCTGCAGTATCTTATCCGCCGCCGTCATTCGCAGGCCTCCATGATGGCCTCGTTCGCCGCGTCCTGCATATCCGCCTCGGACGGCAGGACATCGGGATCGGCCTTGATCGTGGCCTTCGGCACGAGCAGGTAGAGGAGGTCGCCGGAGTCGCGGTGCTTGAGGAAGCCATGCGCGGAGTTCTTCGGCCAGAAGAGCTGCAGCACGTCGTCGTCACCCGCCTCGTCGCCGCGCCTGAAGCCGCTCCATTCGCTGGGCTTCTTCCCGTAGACCTGCGCGGCGAGCGGGATTGCGAGCGCCTTGCCGCCGTCCTTCGGGAGGACCGTGCCGCCGTAGTAGTGAAGCGCCACGCCCTCCTTCGCGATCTCGACGGCGGCGGTGCCGCCGGAAGACGGTAGCACGCTCACGGAATCTGCTGCGGCGGCCCAGTAGCCGCGCGAGGGGAAGCCGCGCCGGTTGGCGGGCTTGCGCCTCAAGTGGCGCACGATCAGCTGGGATATGCCGCGCGCGCCCGCCTCCGCCAGCGCGCCGGCTGGCGGGAGGAGGTCGTTTAGCGCGATTCTGACCGTGATGTTGAGCATGGGGGGCGTAGGAGCAAGACTCTTAGGGGGCGGTTTACCAGAGCGGGCCGCCGAGCGTGCGGGGCGGGCCGTCGTCGGCGGCGGGGCCGGCGGACTTTGGCTCTTCGGCATCGGCCGCCGCGTAACTTTCGGGCGCGATCTTCCCCGCCGCGATTTCCGCGAGATACGCCTCGGCAGCCTTCGCCGCGTCGCGGCGGGCGTCCGTGGGCGGAATCGAGAAGCGGTTGAGGAGGTCGATCACGGCGATGGCCATGACCGGGCGGAAAAGCCCTTCCGGAATCGAACCCGCCACGGGCGACAGCCTGGCGCGCCCGCCGGCCCGCACCGCGTCGCGGGCGAACTCGGCGGACTGCGTGAGGATGCCGTCGATCACGTCGGCCTCGGAGACCGCGACGCTTCCCGTCTGGTCGGCGAAGGCGTCGCGCTCTGCCTCAGAGAGGCGGGCGGTGAGGTCGTCGCGTGTGGGCTTGCGCCAGGCCATGCCGCTACCTTTCGATGAAGAGAAGGATGCGGCCCTTGGCCGTGCCGCTCGCCGTGATGCGCTCGCCGGGGGCGAGGTACACGTTCGACGGCGTGGCCGCGCCGATGCCGGCGGAGCAGCTGAAGGACGCGAGCGACCCGCCCACGAGGACGGTCTCGCCCGTGTCGATCAGGCGCGTCGTCGTGGTGGTGGTCGTGTTCGTGACCCAGCCCTCGGATGCGAGCTTCCACGGCGGAGGCGGCGTATACACGACCTGTCCGGAGTAGGTGTTCGTGACCGTTTCCGTCTGGTTCGTCAGGACGCGCCGCCACAGCACCTCCTCGTTCGTGACCGTGACCGTCTCGTTGGAGATGACGGCCACGGCGTTCGTGCCGACGAGCGCCACCGTGCCGGAGGCGACGGTGGAGAACGCGCGCACCTCGGCGAGCCTGCCGGGCGCGTCGCACGTCCACGTGCCGCCCGGCGCGACCTCCACGGTCTCGACGGCGGCGAAAACGCCGCCGCACAAGACCAGGGCGATGATGGTTGCAATGCGCTTCATCGCCGCCTCCTTACGAATCGGAGCCGCCCGAGACGAGGCGCACGAGCGCGCCGGAGTCGCCCACGGACGCGCCGATCTGGCACGTGATGGACTCGGAGAGGTCGCCCGAGGGACCGTCCGGGTACTCGACCAGGCAGAGCGTCAGGCCGCTCTCCGGCTCCTTGATCTCGCGCACCGCGCGGTAGGGCATGTCGTCCACCGGGCGGAACGCGCGCGCGCCGAACGCGATGGCGGAGGGCTCGCACACGAAGCCGGGGATGTCGAGGCCGTGCACCAGCATCACCTTCGCGAAGCCGAAGAGGCCGGGGATGACGCCGTTGCGGATCGCCTCCGTGCCGCCGTAGACGTTCGCGTCGAGGCCGCTGAGGAGGTTGTAGAAGTACTCGCCGGAGAGGGCGAGCGTGGAGAACTTCACGCGCAGCTTGTTGGTGGAGCTCTCGACGGCGGCCGCGATCTTCGCGACGCCCGTCTTCGCGAACGACGAGGCCGCGCCGACGTTGGTCACGGACTTGTCGAAGTTCTCCTTCGTGATGAGGTTCGTGACGGCGGACGAGGCGGACGCCGCGATGGCGGTCGCGTTGAGGTCGGCCTTGCCCTCCCACCAGCGCTTCTGGATATTGCGCGCTTGCGCGGCCGTGACGGCGAAGCCGGTGATGAGCGGGTCGCCGAACGTGACGGTGGCCGTCTTGGGCGTGCCGGCGGGGCGCGCGAAGTTGTTGTTCGCGCGGTTGAACGTGCCGGCGGCGTCCATCTCCACGAGCGGG
>JBGUVV010000292.1:0-3487 GCA_045220525.1 Kiritimatiellia bacterium | reverse complement strand
CTCACTCGTTTCCTGCAGCCTGTCGGCAGGGAGATGATGCAGACCTGCGTCAATCCGGCGAATTGGGTTTCCATCGAGAACGAAGTCACGAACCGTGTCGCGGCCTTCGTCAATGACGGCGCCTTTACCAACGCGGTTGCATGGCTTGAGGCGTATCCCCTTGTCAAGGTCTATGCAAAGGAGGTTGACGCCAAGCTCGTCGCGGCCGCCGGCGAGGCCGTGAACCTCGGCGTTGGCGTTGATGTTGTCAAGCCAGCAGTCGACGCAGCCGCGGACGGCGCAGCGGAGTCGGACAAGATTGCGGACAGGACGGATGAAGTGAAGGGCTTCAAGGTCCCGGGCAAGATCATCAAGCTCGACAGGTTCGAGGAGCTCCTTGCCGAGTATCGCAAGGTCCTCGTGAAGAACGACTGCACTGGCGAAAACGCAGACAGCCTTGTGAAGGGCTTCCGCGAGGCGCTGGAGCCCCACTTCAAGGAGATCACGAATCCCGGTGAGATCCAGACGCTCTATCTTGGATGCAACGGGCTCAACGAGCGCATCAAGGCCCTTGTCGCCGCCAAGGTCGAAGAGGTGAAGGCCCTTCAGGCCGCCGCGCTTGCAAAGGCCGAGGAGCTTGCGGCGTACGACGCCAAGATGCAGGCGCTGGTCGATGACCTTGTCGCGCGCGTGATTGCCCTGGTCAAGGAAGAGAAGTTCACCGAGGCGCGCGAGCTCCTCCGCGACGTCGAGCTGGTCAAGGATGCGAAATGGGACGCCAAGATCTACGCGACCCGCATTGGGCTGCTCAACAGCCTGGTCAATCCTCGCCAGTACGAGAAGCTCGCGGCGGAGATCAAGGCGCAGATCAAGGCGTATGTCGATGCCAAGGACTACATTGCCCTCAAGGACTATGCGGAGAAGTATCCGTACGTGCACGACACCTATCAGCACATCCTCGCCGCCATTGCGCAGATCAAGGAGGCGATGCTCGAGATGCCCATACGCGAGCCTACGACGGCCAAGTACATCGATGAGCTCACGGCCCGCATCAACGACATACTGGAGGGCAGAACTGGCGCGCTTGAGTACAAGCACGACTTTGCCGCGTTGGAGAAGGCACTTGAGGAGCTCCAGAAGGCATACATCGAGCAGCACTACGACGAGGCCGCCGCGAAGCGCCTGTGCGAGGTCGTCTACGCCGAGATCAAGGCGCTCCTCGAAAAGGAACTCGCCCCGATGACCACCTGCGAGCTTAACGAACGCCTGCGCGCCATCTTCGGCGCGGCTACGATAGGCATCGATTCCCTCGTCGCTTGGCAGAAGGAGCAGATCAGGCTCGCCGAAGAGGCGAAGGAATACGCAGAGATTCTCGCCAAGATCGACGAAGAAGTCTCCTTCGACGCCCAGATAGCGATGGCCGAGGACGCGATTTCCAAGCAGCTTGGAATCGTCTGCCCCTGCGCCTGCCTCCAGATGAATGCGGTGCTCGGGAACTATGCTCGGATCATTCGCCTCATGAAGCGCGGCGAAAAGGTTTCGCCCGCCGAGGCGACCACGTTGCTAGTCGGCGCGACGTACCTTGGGCAGCCTGCCATGTTCAAGCGCGCCCTTGAGCTGAAGGCGGACGTCAACGCCCCGGCAGACCGCGATCCGCGCGGGCGCGCCGCGATTCTCGTCGCCATAGAGACGGGCCATACCGAGTTCCTCCGCCTTGTCCACGAGGCCAAGGGATCGCAGAAGGTCACGGATGCAGACGGCAATACCGCGCTGCACTACGCGATGAAGAACGGGAACCTCGCGGTCGCTCGCGCGCTTGCGCAGTCCGTTGACGTGGCGGCGGTGAACAAGAAGGGCGAGACCGCTCTCTTCACGGCCGTGCGCCGCAACCAGGCCAAGCCGGTCGAGTTCCTCGTCAACCTCGTCAAGGCTGACGACGACAAGGCCACGGCCGCCGCACGCAAGGCGTTTGTCGACATGAAGAACGTCAATGGCGAGGACGCCTTCACTGCAGCTTGCCGAGCCGACGTCAACATGGTCCTCGACGTCCTCTTCGCCGCTGGCGCCGAGTTCGGCACCTCGCACCTCGTCGAGGCCGCCGGGGCGAACCGCATCGCGATCGTCCAGTGGCTTGTCGAGCATGGCGCGGACGTCAATGCAGATGGCGTGATGGCCGCTGCGTTCGGCTCGCCCGAAGACGAGGCCACGGAATCCTACAAGTACCTTGTCGCCGAGGGAGGCATCGCCCTCAAGCGCACGCCCAAGTGCTGCAAGGAGACAAGAAAGACCCTTGAGAAGAGCCAGGAGGAAGTGGCTGAGCTCAAGAAGCAGCTGGAGGAGAAGAAGGACGGCTCTCACGCCGAGGTCACTGGCAATGTCCAGTTCGACATCAAGAAATAAGAGGCGTTGAGCTGTCTCTGGGAAGGCGAGCGGGAGCAATCCCGCCCGCCTTCCTTTGGTTATATGGCAAGACGGCTTTGCTCGCGAAGTGAATCTTGAACAGGGCAATGAGACGACTGGCAGATGGCAATGATTGACGTGCTAAAATGGGATGCGGCACCGAGGGTGGTCGCATATCGCTATCCCGATTGCGAGCTTAACTACAAGTCGCAGTTGATAGTGTCGGAATCGCAAGAGGCGGTTCTCGTCAAGGAAGGATTGTTCTACGGCCCGATAGGGCCAGGGCGGCATGCGCTTGAAACCAAGAACTTTCCGTTCCTGTCGAAGATGGTCGCGGCCTTGACCACGAACAGCAAGACACCATACACGGCGGAAGTGTGGTTTTTGCAGAAGTCTGTTCCTCTGGACCTGAAATGGGGGACGTCCGATCCCGTCCTTGTTGAAGACCCGAAGTATCACGTCGTCATGCCGATCCGTGCCTTTGGCAGGTACGGAATCATGGTATCTGATTCTTGCCGTTTCCTTGCGCGGCTTATGGGGCGATTGCCCGCCTTTACCGAGAAAACGCTTTCTGGATATTTCAAAGGCGTCATTGTCACGCGCGCTAAGGATGTCATTGCGTCGGTCATGGCGCAGGAAAATTGCTCGCTTCTCCAGATCGGCACCAAGCTCAATGAGCTTTCCGGTTTGCTCGAAAAGCGTATTTCGGAAGACCTTGCCGACTATGGCGTGGAACTTCGACTCTTCATGGTCAATTCGATTTCGACGGACGATGCTGATCCGTCGGTTGTCCAGTTGAAAAAGGCGCTGGCCAAGAAAGCGGAAATGGATATTATCGGCTATTCGTATGCGCAGGAGCGGTCGTTTGACGCTTTGCAAGCTGCCGCAGGAAACGAAGGCAATGCGGGCGCAACGATGGGAGCTGGCATGGGTTTGGGTATGGGCGTGGGTGTTGGTTCGCCTATGGGCAACGCCATGGCGGCAATAGCTCAGAACATAAATCCTACCGGGGCGAAGCACTGCGTAAACTGCGGTTCACAATTGCCGCATGGTGCAAGGTTCTGCCCGGGATGTGGTGCGAAAACGGAAAACGAGGTGTCATGATGTC
>JBGUVV010000291.1:0-8214 GCA_045220525.1 Kiritimatiellia bacterium | reverse complement strand
CCTTTCTTGCAGATTCCCTCACTCACAGGCTCTCCGGCTTCTTCTCGACAGGCAGCCACACGCGGAAGGAAGAGTCGTCGCCCCATCCATCGCGGAACTACCAGTAATTTCGCTGCAGACGTCGTCGAAGACCATCGGCTCGCGGCGGTCGGATGTGCCAGGCGCAAGCGGGAACGAGACATTATCGAGCTGAAGTCCGTCCACGTGCCGCGCGTACAGGCCGTAGGCGGGCAGGATGCAGCCGAACATGTGCGCGTCGGGATACTTGCCCGCGACCTCGGGCACCGGACGCGTACGCTCCGCCGCCGTGTCGCCGCCGCCCCTGCAGACGATCCTGACGTTCCTGAGCGCCACGCCCTTCACACGGCATCCCTCGACGCCGGTGATCGAACTTGCAACATGCGAAAGCGACGCGCCTTCGATGTCTTCAAGAAGGATGTTGCGGAAAATCCTCTTGTCGGACGGCGGCGTTCCGCAGGAACGTCCGGTCCGAGTCCCCGCCCTTATGAAAATTGGCGTGCACGTCCCGTTTGCGACGATGCGCCGGAACGTGACGTTCTCGACCGTCCCGCCGTCGACGTTTTCCACGACGAGGGCCGACATGCCGGACGGCTCGTCCGCCCCGACGCCCGGGAACCGAACGGGCCTTCTGTCATTGACGTACCACGGGCAGCTGCGCCCGAAGCGGCGGTCCGTGAAGTCGCGCTTCGGCGCCTCCGTGCGGCAATCGACGAAGAGGACGTTGCGCATCGTGCCGTGGCTCGCCGTGCCGAGCTTCAGGGCGTTGCAGTGCGAACGGGCCGTCACGTTCGAGACGAGCACGTTCTCGACGACGAAATCGGGCGTGTTGGACTTGAGGCAGACCGCGTCGTCGCCCACGTCGACGTCGCAGTCGGCGATCACGACGTTCTTCGCCTCGACGTCGAAGCCGTCGTTGTTGGCGTTCGCGTGGCTGTCGATCCTGATCCGCCGCGCGTCCACGCCGTCGCAGCACTTGAAGACGACGCCCCAGCAGGCTGAATCGCGCACGGCGAAGTCGGACAGGCGCACGTCCCTGCAGTCCGCGAAGAATACGCCGCGGGGCCTGAGGCCCTCCTGGTTCCCGCCGTAGTCCTCCGGCTGCGGCCATGCGGTGCCGTTGCCGAAGATCTCGCCTTCGCCCGTGACGGCGACGTTCGTGACGCCAATCGCCGAGACGACCGCGCTCCACGTCCCCTCGGAATACGGAAGCGTCGTCACACGGTAGTTCTCGAGGCCCGTCTTGCCCTCCAGCACCGCGCCCTTCTCGAGATGCAGCTCTACGTTGCTCCTGAGGTCGATCTGTCCGACGAGATGCCGCCCCGCAGGCACGACCACCTTTCCGCCCCCCTTTGCGGAGGCCCCGTCGATCATGCCCTGGATGTCCAGGCAATCCCCGCCTCCGCCGATGCAGGCGTCCGGCGACCCCTTCGCCTCGCAGGACATCGCCGCAGAACCGCCATACGCTGCCACAAACGCGGCGGACAAGAGCAATGCATTCATCAACCGTTTCACCGATTTGTTCCTCCGCTGTGCCGCAAGTGCAGACTGTGCGTTCATGCCTTGACCTCTACTGATATAGGTTTGCCGCGCGCACCGAAGCAGTTCATTGGCGTGACCATGAAGTTTACGCTGCCAGTTCCAAGCTCGTCCTTGCGGAAGTAGCACACCTGCCGCGACTGCGCCTTGCCATGCTTCAGCGGATGGCTGAAGCCCTCCGGAAGCACGAGCTTCGTCTGGCTTTTGCCGTCAGCGGTCCTGGCGACGAATTCAAGAGCGAAGAGCCGCGCCCTGTCGTCAGGCGTCACAGCAGGCACCGTAACCTTGAACGCCGGCTTTTTCTCCGACGGGATGCTCTCCTTGCCGTCCTTCGACTTGCCGCCGCGGTTTTTCACGTTCAGTTCCGATACCGACGGTTTCGCACCCTTCGGGAACTCCGGCGCACGGAGGCGTTTCGCATGCTCCGCAAACGCGAAAGGGCGCGACTCCGCCGCCGGAAGCGGCATCACCCAGTCCTCGCCGATGTCGAGGTCGGAGAGAAACTCGCGACGCCTCACCGTTATGCAGTCGTCATACACGCTCCACAGCATTCCCTGCCGGCAGTCTTTTATGTCGATTTTCTTCATCAACTTACGGGCATTCATCGTCCAGTCCGACGAGCCTGTGTTCTCGAACCCCATGGGATATCGTTCCCGGCCTGGTGTTCCGATGTAGCTCAGCGATCCCGTGCCGACAGATGTGAACGCGCCCTGCCATATAGACCTCTCGTCGGTCAGAGAATAGTGCGAATGGCCGGAGAACGCGATGGCGTTTTGGCATGCCGAAAGCGTCTTTGTCACGATTCCCGCGTCGTGCCCCCACGCCCACGGGCCATAGCACGTATCTTTCGGATGCGGATGCTGCACGTAGAAAAACGGCAATGCCGGGTCTATTGACTTTCCGTTTTTCGCCATATAGCCTTCAATAAGTCCGAACGGCTGGTCATTGCTGCCGGAACCCGCGTGAGCGCCGTCCCAATGCGCCCCGATGAAGGTATATCCCTTGATCTTCTTGGCGTAGATGGGCGTGTAGGCCTCGTGAAACGCCTTGTCCCACCATCCCGCCATGTCCGCCTGAAGAATGTGCTTGATGCGCTCGGCCTCGTCGGGATACTGCTTGGCGGCAAAGCCGCCCCACTTGTGAGCTACCCAATCATGGTTGCCGGTGACGAACACCTTCTCCACTCGCCTGCCGTCGGGATGCTTGTCGTCGGGAAAGACAGAATACCACGCATCGGCAACGGCCATCAGGTTTTCGTCCATGCCCTTGTCGGCCATGTCGCCAGCTATGACAACCGCATCAACGCCCTGGCTCCTGAACCATTCAAGCGCGTGCTTGAAAGTAAGGTTGTTCCCGCTGCCCGACATCTTCTCGTCCGCGCCGATGCGCAGTATGTGGATGTCCGAGAGAACGCCAAAGCGAAGGCGCGGCCTGCCGCCAGCCTTGAAACCCGACGCCGCAAGCATGAAGCGATTGCCGCCGAACGCGCCCAACGACGCAAACGCAGCTCCGCCTATGAAGAAGTTCCGCCTGGAGATGTCCATTGCATTCCTTCCCTACCGCTGTTCCTTGGCAAAAGCTCGGAACACTGCTTCGGCCTTTTTCCCCTTGAAGGTAAAGTCACGGGCAAGCCCGGCGGGGCCTCCTTTCAGGCGTTCTCTTTGTCGCAGTTCCATTTTCTTCATCTCGATTCGTCCAACATAATAGAGCGGAATTCGGAGATTTCGGCTTCTGTCACGCCGCAGTCGAGAAGGTAGAGCTCTATGCGCCTCATAAGGCTGTCGCCATCCTTGCCGTACTTGGCAAAGCCCGCGTCGTGCTGAGAGTTCCCCTTCTCGAGAAAAGCTTTGATTTGAGGTTCTATCTTGCCAGAGTACACGGTGGATTCCCAGTCTGTCTCAAGTTCGTGCTTGCTTACGCCCAGCACGCCGTTGAGCACGTATGCGAGCGATCCGGTGCGGTCCTTCCCGCCGATGCAGTGGAAGTAGATCGGATAGTTCTTCCTGTCGCAGAACACGCGGAAGTTCTCCGCCATGGCCTTCTTGCCATTGTCGCCGAATATCCCTGCATAGCACGACGTGGGATGGTTTATGTAGGCGACGCCCGATCCAAGCGGAGATTCCGCCATGTCTGCGATTTTGCGCCTGCCGCGGAGGTCGAGGTCGGTGCGTATGCCAAGCACTCCGGTAAGGTACTTTACGTCCTCCACCGTGAGCCGGTTGCGACCTGGCTTCTCGCCTGTCGCGCTGTTGTTGTTGAGCCCCTGCCCGCGATACGCCATCCCCTGCTTCACGCGGCGGCCGTCGGCGGTGCGCCTTCCTCCGAGGTCGCGTATGTTGTGGACGCCTCCCTCGATCTCCATCCAGCGCGGCGCGACGTCTTCCGTGCGGAACGACGCGACTGCGGAAGCGACCCTCTTTTTCCTTTCCTCGCATCCGCACTTGCCGCCGCAGCCGGGCTTTGCGCACCGCGCACTTCCCGTCACGCGCCAGTGGTATTCCTCGCCGACTTCAAGATTGGCCATCGGCACGGCGTAGCTGCATTCGCCGTCCTTCGCCTTGCACTCCTTTTCGCCTGCGAACCACGTCCGCGCGTCGGAGAGGTCTGGCGCCTTGCCAATCTCGATCTTCCACGGAGCGCCCTCCCTTTCCGTCGCAGTCCACTTGAGGACGAGCGGAACGGACTTTCGCCACGAATGGTCGTGGCGAACCTTCTTGTCGTCTTCAATGACCTTCAGCCGCTCTGCTAGAGTCAGCGGGGCCATGACCTTCTTCTGCGCCTCGGGCACAAGCGCGACGATCTCGCCGCCTGCAGGCGCAATCGGCGCTACCGCCCCAAGGCCAGTACCCGCGGCAAGCGCAAGGATTGCAACTATGACGCTATTCGCATTGTAGAGTAGAGACCCACGCCTCTGTGTTGTCGTCGACACGACTTCCCCCTCGTCAAACCGTACGTGCGGATTTCCATCGAGTGCTTTTCCTGTTGCCATGGATTCTTTCCTTTCTTCGATTGTGTTGCGTATCATACGCATTTTTCCTGTCAAGTCCGCCTCCTCACGTCCGCCCGCGCGAGGCGGTAGAGGCCGCCGCGAAGAACGGCTTAAGCCGCCATGTCTCGTGCTTGTCGAATCCTGGGAACATGCGGGTCTGGTAATCCGCTATGTGAACATGGCGAAGAAGCGTCCCTGCGTCGACAATGGATCTCGGCTCGTCGCCGCCCATCATCATGTGGTAGATGTCCGCAAGCTGCGCAAGCCGCGGCGAGGCGATTTCACGGCATATCGCGAGACCTTGGAATACATAGTTTACGATGTTGGACTCGTTTGGGCGCAGCGGCTCTATGACGACCTGCACGGTCTTAAGGTCCGAGACCCTCGCGGATATCGCGCGACAGAAGTCCGCGTACTGGCGTGTGCCCTTCTCAAGATCAGGCCATGTCTTGCCGCAAAAATCGCCTGGAACGTTGCGTGCACCGCCGGACCCGAACACCACGGTCTTGACTCCAATCTCGTCGGCCCTGCGGAGCACCTTCTCCGCGTAGTCAAGCGCCGGACCATGGTCGGCGTCAGGACCCGTCAGCCGGAAGTTCCTTGGGATGAAGCCGTTGCAGCTTCTAAGGGGCAGCGGCCTCTTTGCTATCTCCTCCTTCTGCGTCTGCCACCACGAGTCGTCCTTGTCGGGGCCGAACGCAGCGGCAGCACCCCATTCCCAGAAGTCGTATCCGAGGTTGCGCATTATGGACACGTCCTCAACCGTCGAGCGGCATGCCCCGAAAAGCATCCGCCCGCCCTTCCTCGCAGCGCATTCGCCGCCGCCGTCGGCTGCACCGGCTGCGGCCGAAAGCCCTACTACGGCTGCCCCGGCAAGAAAACCTCTTCTGCTCAGCATATTGTCCCTGGTCATTTTCGTTTCCTTTCCTACCGCTTGCCCTTGGCAAAGGAACGGAACACGGCCTCGGCCTTCTTCCCCCTGAAGGTGAAGTCGCGGGCGAGTCCTGCGGCCCCTTCCCATCCCTTGCCGGGGCAGTGCTGGTCCCACTTCCACCAGTGGAAGCCCAGGCACCACGGCTCGTCCTTGAACGTCATGAACAGCGCCTCCATGTAGCGCGCCTGCTCTTCCTCGTCGGCCGGCGCGTCCTTGGAGGCATAGCCCGACGGCGACGCCGCACCGTCCTTTGACGACGTGCAGCCGCACTCCCCGAACATAATTGGCCTGCCGTAAGCCTCGGCTATCGCGCGCATGTTCGCAAGCGCATACAAAAGGCGATCCTTCATGTCGTCGACGGAAAAGTCCTGTCCAACCTCCGACCACTTCCGCGCCGGACAGTAGTAGCTGATCGACAGAAAGTCGAGGTCGTAGAACCAGTGAGTCTTGTCCTCCAGAAACTTCTTGAAGTCGACGGCGCCTGTATGAAGCGTGTGGCAGCTTGTAACTGGACCTGAATACACCTCCCGAACCGCGGCAACGACGGACTTCCACTTCTCGTTTTCCTCCACCATCTTGTCAAGCTCGGAGTCAAGGCAGAAAAGCTCGCACTTCGTCCGCTCCGCGATCCGCGCGTAGTACACGCTGCGCTCGGCCATGGACTTGAACCACTTCGCCCGATGGTCGCACACGCGCCCCGGCATGCGTTCGCGGTCCTTGATCATCCACACGCCAAGCCGCCCGATGCCGTCCTTGCATTCCAGCATCGGACGAAGCTGCACCTTCATGCCCTTCGAATGGATGTAGTCGATGGCATCCTTCAGGTCGAGATCGCTCTGGGAATGGGCGAAGTCCTTGTACTGGAGGTCGGAGCAGTACGAGTCCTGCCAGACGATCGGCACGACCGTGACCCAGTTCGCGCCTGCGGCGGCGATCGCGTCGATTTCCTCCTTCGCCTTGTCCGACCCCATGTAGCCCGTGGGCGCGTAGAAGCCGAACGTAACTCCCCACTGTATCTCCCTCGGAGATCCGGCGGACGCGACGCAGCCGCACAGCGCGGCCGCGCAAAACAGGATTGTTCTCGTTTTCATTTCACTGTCTCCCATGCGATGACTTTGCGCTTTCCGCGCATTTGCCGAAGCGCTCTTCGATCAGCTCGCCCAGCGTCAGGACGCGGATTTTGCGATCCGCGAGAAGTTGCGCAGGGAAAGATTCCTGCCTTTGCCGGATAGCCCGTACACGCCGTCGCGCGGCGGACAAAGCAGTTGAAATCCTAAACTGCCCCATTGAAGCACATCCTTTCTGAGACCAACAACCCCACACGAAACCCTGCTATTCTCCGGCGGGAACAAAGTCGAGCGCGGCGCGTTCCGTGACAAGGCATGGCGAATCGTACACGGGGATGCGCACGAACGTGATTCCGCGCGAATGGACGATCTGGTGCTTCGCCGGAATCTCGTACACCGCGCCCGTGAAGACATCTACCCACACAGGATCCCTAAGCGGTGCGCCGGCCCAGTCGAAGACGGCGCGGCGCGGCGTGAAGTCGTCGGACGGAACGCCGCGCCTGTCCAGCCCGGAAAGCTCGACGAACCCGTCCTTGTTCTCCTCGCGCACGACCCACATGATCTGCGTGGTGATGTCGGTCGCCGTGACGGTCTTCCCCGTGCCGTCGTCAACCTCGCGCCTGGTCCTCAGAGTCCCGACGATTCCGTGGTCCCAGAACGCGAAGACAGGATGCTTTCCATCCTTCACAAATTCATAAAGCGATATGCAGCGGTCGGTCGTCGAAGCGCGCGGACTCTCCACTCGCACGACCGAATCGTCGAAGACGGCAACGACGTTCTGCACCGCATAGTAGGCCTTCTTTACCTGATACACCTGCCTGTCGGCGTTGGCGCGAAGAAGACCTTTCCGGTTGGTAAAGTCGAAGGCCGAATACGGTCTTCTGTACTGCAGGTCGCAGATGGAGAACACCGAGCTTCTTACGCCATGTCCGAGGTCGCCGATCATGCGGCGCATGTCCCACTTCGCCTGGCTGTCCTCGCTCCACGGATAGTCGCGGAGCGAAAACCTGTCGCCGTAATCCGACGTACAGCCGTTCTCGCCCTGACGCAGCTTCGCATTCGGCGCATATTTGGCGCATATTTCGGCAAGCTTCTCGACGCGCGCGTACGTCGCGTCCGGATTGTACGAATAGCCGTGGTACACGAAGGTGCTGAAGAGGTCGATGCCGCCGAGCTTCGCGATTTCGGAAAGGCACGCCTCGAAATCCTCGGCAAGCGTACTGACGAGCGAAAGTCCGTGGATGCGGCAGTCCGGCATGATGCGCTTCAGGATGCGGGCCGTGCGGACGTTGAGGTCGGCTATCGCAGCCGTCTTGTTCCTGCCGCCGTTGTCCGGCTCGTTCCACACAGAATAGTCGCGGATGCGCCCCTTGTAGTGTTCGCCCAGCTTCTCGATCCACGCGTCCCAGTGCGCAAGGCCCTCCGGCGTGTCGGGCATCCCGTTCGCGAGGCCGGCGCCGCCGGCGCCGGGGTAGATCGGGTTCCCGTAGCTGATGTCCAGATATACGTTTATGCCGTGTCCATTCGCCCAGTCCACGCACCGGTCGAGCCATGCGAAGTCGAACTTGCCGGGCTCTTTCTCGCACTTCGCCCAGCCGGCGAAGAGCCGTATCTCCTTTATGCCGAGCGGCAGGATGTAGTCCTTGTACTCGTCGAAGTCTGTGAAG
>JBGUVV010000290.1:0-8301 GCA_045220525.1 Kiritimatiellia bacterium | reverse complement strand
TGAAAACGAAATCTGCTACCGCTGCCTCGGCACGGGCGGAGCGGCCAAGTCGAACTGCCCTCGCCGCGCCAACGGCCGCTGCCACTGACTTGAAGCTGGGCGTCGCAATCGTGAGCTGCAACAACGGACTCCGCCCCGTCATCATGAAGCTCGAGGCGACCGACGAGGAATCGAAGATCGACTACGAGCCGGTCGAAAGATAGAGCCTTCCATCAGCCGTCGACGAAACCGCGACGGGGAATCCGTTCAAGGCGATCCTTACTTCACGTGATAGACCTTGGCGACGATCTTCCACTCGTCGCCGTCGCGGACGAGGGCGAACATGTCGGTGAACTTCACTGCGCCTCGGCGATGCCGTCGAGGAATCCGGGGATCTTGCCGAAGTCAACCTTCGCGCCCGCCACGGTGAGGTCGTTGACGTCGCGGGCGAAGTCGCGGAACACCCTCATCCGGAACTTCGACGGTGCGCATCGGAGGCGGTAGTCGTCGTCGCTTGCCGCCACGAAGGCGCGTAGCACGTCGCGCACCGCACCCCGCATTGAGCTCGGCTGCGCCGACTTCGCTTCGCTACGGGGGATATGTTGCGTTTGCGATGTCGTTGTTCACCGCCGCCAGCTCCCTGCCGTATTTCGTCGGAACGCTTGACCCGTCGCGGAGGGCATCCGTGAACCGCTTTCCGATCCGCATCCAGCCGCCGAGCGTCGGGAATCCCGCGCCCTTGAACATCTCCGTGGTCTTGTCGTCGAAGTCTTGAACCATCGACATGAAATCCTCGCACTCGATCAGCGCCGCGAAGCTATCGGCGAGCTTTCCCAGTTTTCGTCATTCTGCATGCATTGCACACGGCTCTCTACGATAAAGTCCTACAACATACGCTTCCGGGGCGTCGGATTTCACGAAACCCCTGTAAAACAAGGGCGAAGCGTATCTTGTAGGGGCTACAACATACGCAGAGAGGATTTCGCGGGAGGCGGAGAATCGAGGAGAGATTTTGTATCTCTCCCGCCGAAGATGGATGCGGCGGGAAACCTCTGATAAGCGAAAAACCCCAAATTACTTGGGGTTTTCTGGGGTTCGTATTACACGGTAATAAGGAGAGATTCTCTTAGTACCGTTTGAAGATGGTCGGGGCGAGAGGATTTGAACCGTAGAGAATCTGCTGCTTTTCTACGACCATACGATACCGACCCTAAACTCAACACAAAGAGATTTTATCATCTCGCTCTTGCCGAGTCAATTCGCCCGAAAAACGTAATCACAGTTTTTCAACGAGCTGGAGAATTTTGGCGCGGGTCGCGTCCGTCTTCTGCTCGTCGATTTTGGCCGTGACAATGCCCGTATCCTCCACGCCCCAGTAGTTGATGATGCCGCGATACTCCCCGATTGCGCCGTCGTACACGTTTTGCCGTGGCAGTATTCACAGGCCATGCAGCCCGCGAATGTGCGCCCTAAACTCACTATGGACCTTGTTTTGCCATTCCTCCTTCAGCCCGGCGTCGTTCTGTGCGTAAAGCTTCACGACATAGAGGAAATTTAAATCATAGTGCGAGAGGATCAATGTGTCGCGGTCGAAAAGACGATTCTCAAAGTGAATGTTGCGGTACTCCCTCGCCCCCTCGTGCAGAACAAGGTTGTCATCGTCGTACCGCAGATCTTCAGGTACTGTCGCGTTGATGAAGAAGTTTGGAATGACGTCGTATCCCTCCGTGGTCTCGTCGCGAATGAGATCAACTTTATCAAGCGCTTTGCGGCGTCGTTTGATGTCATCTGACGCGTCATCGCCGTTCAAGAACAAGTCGAGATCAAGCTGCAGGAGATTCCTCGCGTATGTAAACTGCTTTGCCACGCTCTCCACTCCAAGGCTGTTTTCCCGCTTGTAGTATTTGCTGTCCGCAATGTAGAACGTCTTTTCTCCACCTTGGCTTCTGCGCGTCAAGCTCTCGTCGAGATACAGATGGTCGATCTCCTTGCCGTCGGAGAGTTCGCGCAATTCCGCAATCTCCTCGTCGCCCACGAGATCGTCAATCATCGACTCGAACACGATCTCGAAGTTCTTCGCGAGCAGATATTCCTCATCGTTAGACACGACGTTCGCCTTGTGCGCCTTGTCGAAGAAGGCAAAGCAAAGCTGCCAGAGGGGCAAGTCGCGGTCAGAGAAATACTTGTACTTGATCGTCTTTAGCCGGATCGCTCCGTAGCCAGCCAGATAACGCTCAAACTTCTCGCCCATATCTCCATCCCCCTCTACGGTTTTGCCGTTCGTTCGACTGAGTTATGCACAAACTCCCGCTTGAATGCGCGGAGAGTTTCCGCAAGTTGCCGGTCGAGGAAGGTTGAGACCTTTGCCTTGATCTGATTCGGGATGCCATAGTATGCCCCAGCGACCGCACCAGCGATTGCCGCAATCGTGTCGGAATCGCCGCCGATGGAGATTGCGTTGCGTATGGCATCTTCAAAAGAATCGGATTCAAAGAACGCTTCCAAGGCTTGAGGTACGGAACCTTGACATGAAACGTCAAACCTATAGATAGGACGGATCTCGTCAAGCGTGAAGTCAATCGGATAGTAATCGCGCAAGATTATCGCGCGTATTTCATCCTTCGACTTGCCGATACGCGCAAGGAACGTGGCAACAGCCGTAGCCTCCGCGCCTTTGACACCTTCTGGGTGATTGTGTGAAACCTTCGTTACGGCACGGGACATCGCCTTTACCTCGTCGATGCTCTGCCCCGCCCAGCCACATGCGCTCACGCGCATCGCCGCGCCGTTCCCCCAACTGTTGTATGGCCGAGGATTATCATCGCGCAACCACCTCTGAAACGTGCCGCCATATCCGGCATTGGGATAGCGCCGCCCAAACTTCTGCATACTCTTGATTGCCATTAATGAGAGCGCCTCATACGACTTATCGCCGCCTTTACGCCACTTGAGAATGGCCTCCGCGATGGCGACCGTCATCACCGTGTCATCGGTAAAACAACATTCGTCGACATTCTCACCACGCCCCACAAGCAGAGTGAAGTCCTTTGACTTGATGTTGCACCACTCAAAGCGGGATCCAGCGATATCCCCCACTATCGCGCCGAGAAACGACGCCTTATTCTGAATTTCCATTTTGTGTATCCTCCTAAAGGCCTGACAATCCAGTTCCGATTCCCATCAGGACGCCAGAAAGCACTTGCCCAGCAGCGTCGGGATTGCTTGCACACCCTGCGCACGCCAACAACAGAACGACAATCGTTGCAATTATGGCTTTGTCTCGTTTTCTCATGGCGTCACTCTCCCTTCATTAGTTCTTGAACTTTGGCAATATCCTCGTCGGACAAACGCTTAAACGAATGAGGAACATAATCTGACCCGAATACCGAGGCTACGGTCTTATTGACAGATATAGGACGGGGATTCAGAATCTCGAATGCAACCGCCAGCGGTTCATTCTCATAGTATCCCTTAAGAAAAGCATCGCGTTCAACACCATCCGCCTTACACGTTCGTTCCCAAACCTCTCCTGGCGTGCCAGTAACTATCTTGCCAACTTCAAACACAGCCAGCAAGACAGCTGATTCGTCTGAACTGCACAGCACCATTTCACATCCTGGCGCAATCCACTCCGGGTAACGTTTGCGATATTCGTATGTCTTCTCTCCTGCCAATATCCTGTCGCAATACTTTTGATGGATCTTCAGGAGACCAGTTGGTCTTGGTCTGTCGTCTACATCTTCCATAGGTTTACCTCCTTTCACTTGAAGGATTCGAGTTCTTCCCACTTAATAAATACCGATGGCGTACCGTAGCATCCCGGAAGGATCGAATACGCTCCCCACGTCCACTTTACGCCCTCCTTGGACACCAGCATATACGCTTCTTCAAGGTCAAGAGGATATCTGGATCGCTCCTTCGCTTCATCACCTTCCAGCACTTCCTTGCAAAGCCGCTTCGTGACAAACGCCGACAGCTTCTTCAACTTGCCAGGCGCAAAAAAGTCTTTCAGCCCCAGTTCAATGCCATCTGGCAGACTGTACACCTTTGAGCAGTATTTTGAATGGCATCCATTCCCGCCGTCATTGTCGTATCCATCGACCCAGACGCAGAGAACCGGACGCTCGTACCACTTGGGATTCTCCTTGGCCGCAAGGCCAAACGGCATTTCAATATGCTGATCTACGTCATAAGACCATTGGCTGCAGCAATGCCACCCACTGTCATTCTTGGTTTCCGGCAACTCGCATTTATAGCAAGCCTGCGCATACGCCTTGATCTCAGCAAGCCCCGATTCAAGCGACTTGGTTGTAACGCGTCCGTCATCTTTTGCCGGGAGCCGTCCCGTTTCATACGACAGTACTCCACAACACAATGTCGCCCAGTCGGCAGGTTGCAGTCCGAAACCTTCCAGATCCCTGTCTTCACCTTCTTTTGCCCATAATTCCTTGTTGAGCTTTTCAAGCGTCTCCTGAGTTTCGCCAAGAGCCTCCGGGCTGACATACGGACATGGCATTGGCACAAGTACGAAATTCATCCAAAGGATTGCTTTCCGCACCTTAGCGAGCGCATCCTTTGTCAGGCCATAACGCTCCTCCGGCCATTCGATGTGTACTTTGACGGACACATCAGATCCACGGCTCCCCGTATGATCCAGACCATATTTCCTGACATCCGCCATCTTATGCGCCGGGCCTTTGCCCTTGAACTCATATGAGTACACAGAATACCGTCCCTCATGCAGAATATCCGGCTCGAAACTCTCCGAGATTTGCTGTCCGATCTTGTCCTTCGGATTTGCATATGGGTCTTTATAGAGCTCATCTGGCCCCTCAGAATCCCGTCCGTTGTGCTGCTCGACCGCTTCTTCCCGATCGGCGCATAGACCTTGACAGCCTTCATCCTGCTCCCGAGAACACGCGGCGCACGATAGCAAAATCGCACAGCATGAAATCCTGCCCATGCGAACTTTTAGCGACTTCTTGCCATTCATATCGGTCTTCCTTTCCTTGCTTTGCCATTATATTGTTTCCATCACCATATCCACCAAGGGTCAAAGCATTTCTGCTTGGTTGGGAACATGGTTTTCTCTATGTCAACACCGCTGACTGCCTTGCGGCAAAGTGCGGCAATACGGACGCGCATCTTTGAATTGCTTGCGCGTTTGATCTGCTTGAAGCTCATGCGTTTGCTACACTTCCGAAAGTTGGATCCGTGATTTGTCATAGACATTTGCCACCTCCCGTCGTTTTCCTTGAAACGCCGCCATTATACGATATCGCAAGCCAAATGACAATACGTCGCTCGCTTGCACCCCCATGCACGCACAAGCACCGGAGGCCCCGTTGCACCCGTGCATGACCATGCATGGCTTTGCCCCGTTGCCACAGTGCGATTTACATGGGAAAATATAAAACGCACGACATGGAAAGGAGAAATCATGAGTCAAGATCAACCATTGTATTCCGAAGCCTACTCGAAAACCCTCGCTCTCGCGACGCGATATGCGTCGGGAACGGATGACAACGTCCTGCGCCTCAAGCACCTTCTTGCCGCATTTCTCGACACGGATGGCGATCTGATGCGCGAAATTCTCGGCGTCAAGCGCCTCATCCGCCCCGAGAATCTTTCGTTCGAGTCCAAGGAGAAGACCGGAGAGGTATTGCTCTCCTCGCAGGTCAACCGCATCCTGTCGCTGCATGGCGGGCGAATGGACGAGGTGGCGGACATCATTGGCCCCGTCGTAGAGCTCGGGCTCCCGCACCTTGCGGCCGCCATGCTGATCAAGCCGCGCGGCCCCGTTCTTGAACTTCTCCAGCTCAACGCAATTTTTCCGGCAAATGACGCATTCATTGAAGACGTCATTGCGCGTGCGCAGGAATCCGCCGACATCGAATTCAGGAAGTCGTGCGCAAAAGAGCGCGCCGACAGAATGAAGTCTCTCAAGCAGATAAAGGACGACCTTACCAAAATATGTCACGGGCAGGAAAAGGCTGTCGAGGAACTCGTCGCACACATAGCCTCGACAATGACCATGCCGCCGTCGGAACGCGGATTCCGTCCCATCTCGATCAGCTTCATGGGAAGTTCGGGAACAGGCAAGTCTATGTTGGCCACGGCGATCCGTGACGCATGGGCGCGATTCTTTTGCGGAGGCAAGCCAGAAATCATCGACATGAGTCGATACTCCGTGGAGCAACTCATAACGGAAATATGCGGCCGAGACCCATGTTGGAAGGACGGGGGAACAGAGGGCGATGTCACCAGCCAGGCCGCAAGGTTTCCGCATGGCGTCCTAATTTTCGAGAATATCGACAAGGCCCATCCGGGGGCGCTCGTACCAATCGCCAACATGCTGGCGACCGGGAAACTTGTGGACGAATTCACGGAGAAGGAAGTGTCGTTTGCAGGCAACATCGTAATTCTGATCACCAACCAGGGCGCTTCGTACATTGAGTCCGGGAAGTTTGCCCATCTTTGCTCCCGCAACGGCGGGACAATCCCGCGCGAGAAGCTCGTCGAAGGCATTACCGCTGGACTTGAGGCCGAGACGCCCGAAAAGGCCGGCATCCTTGCGGAGATCCTCAAGAAGGTGGATGTTCCCATTCTCTTCAAGAGGCACAACGTCCGTTCAATGTACGCAATCATCGGCGATGCCGTTGACCATGCGCTTGCGCAGGCGAAATCGATCTTCGAGGCGGAGATCGAGGCCGACCGCGAAAAGCTGGTAACATTCTTCATCGAGACGCTTCAGAACCTCGATTCCGCACATGGCATAGCGTCGGCGGTCGATTCAGTCATCATTACGCGCCTTGAGAGAGAATTGCTCAACACTTTGACCCAGCCGAGTGTAGATGGTTCGCGCATCTCGATTGTCGTTGACGATCTCCCGCCGCTCGACATGCCTGAATCATCAGAAACGGATGATGCACTGACCGCTCTTGAAAAGCGCACTCAAACCAGGATCAGGCAGGCACGGCAGCTTGAATACGACATCAAGGTATCCTTCTCCGACGGAAAGACGACGTTGCACATCACCAACCTCCGCCACACCGTCATGCCGTCCATCGAAGACGCCGGGTGGTTCAGCGTATGCCCGCCTAACATGAAGCCAGAAGATCTTGTCGGCATGGAAACGGCATGGACGCGCGTCAGGAAGTTCCTTGCAAGCGAACGCGACCGCAAGTCCGATGGATTCAAGCGTGACCAGATCCTCCTTTACGGCCCGCCCGGGACCGGGAAAACGGCGTTCGCCAAGGCAATCGCGCACACACTCAATCGCAGCTTCATCTGCGTCAACGCGGCGAAGTTCACGACATCCCGCAACGACAACCGCGCCGTCAGATGGATGGAGGATCTCTTCGCGACGGCGGAGAGAACACAGTCAATAATCTTCATCGACGAGTGTGATGCAATTGGATCTCGCAACCGATCGGATGCTTCGCAGGCGCCTGTCATCAATACGCTCCTCACGCTGTTGGACGGATTCGAGGACAGCCATGTCCTGGTAATTGGGGCGACGAATCTGCCGGATATGCTTGATCCGGCGCTGACGCGTCCAGGCCGACTCCATACCCGCATCAAGGTGGATGTCCTTCGCAAAGCGGAAGACCGCGCAAAGCTCATCGACATCTTCTGCCGCAAGGCAAACCGGGATGACCTTTCAGAAAGTCTGAAAGCTCTCATTGTGCGAACTACCGAAGAATGGGCACCGGCAGACATTTTGAGCGTATTGCGCGAAATGTTTGATCTTGCCGGTAACAGTGCTCCGACACGCCGTATGTTCGCGCAGGCAAGGAACACGGAATTTGCAGGCGACGAGACGCAACGTCCGCAACTGACGGATGACGAGAAGCTCAATGTGGCGATCCATGAGGCGGGACACGCGCTTGTCGCAACACTTCACGGACACGAGTGGTTCCAAGTAACGATAAACGGAATCGCTGACAGCCTCGGTTTCCTTGAGAACCTGCGTGATGGGAACTTGGGCAAGTCAATGAAAAAGCTCACGGAAAAAATTGACGTCGCGCTTGCCGGGAATGCCGCCGAACGGCTTCTCGGAACGGTGACGGAAGGAAGCAACAGTGACTTCCGTACCGCTACGAAATACGCAAAACGGATTATTCGCGGAGGCTTCTGCGACGACGAAGAACTTGCAATGATGTCCGACTACACCGACAGCGAACACGACCTTGCGCGCATCCGCCCCAAGGCTAACGCGATTCTTGCAGAGAGGAAGAAGGTTGTCGACTCGCTTCTTACGAAGAACAAGTCCGCGCTCAAATCCGTCGCCGACGAACTCGTCCAGCGTGGAACGCTTTT
>JBGUVV010000289.1:0-4710 GCA_045220525.1 Kiritimatiellia bacterium | reverse complement strand
TACTGTTTGGAGATTGGAGCGTGAACCTTTACCCCGCAGCGGTGTCGCTTTATGCGATATCAGGGCATGGATTTGGTGTGCGGCAAGTAGGCGCAGAAAGTCATGTTTTGATCTCACCCGACATTTTGCAAAATCCATATTGAAATACATTACAGAATATGGTAAACTATCTGCCGAACAATCAAAGGAGAACTATGCCCCAAGTAAACTATGCGGAAGATATTGTGCCGCTCTCGTCATTTCGGTCGGACATAACGCGCCTAATGTCGCAGACGCACCAGACGCATCGTCCTATTGTCGTTACGCAGAATGGTCGCGCCGCCAACGTCTTCCTCGATGTCGGCGACTATCAGCGCCTTATCGACAAATTTGACTTGATGATGGACATCTGCAGAGGCGAACAGGACATCGCCGCAGGGCGCGTCCATTCCACAGACGATGTCCGCCGCGCAATTGCCGCCGACCTTGGAGTTTCCGTCTGATGGCAACGGTAGTATGGTCAGACCATGCCCTGCAGCGCATGAGGGAGCAGACGCGCTACATCGCGGAGCAGTCGTGTTCCACCGAGATTGCATGGAAATGGGCGAACGACATATTCGACGAGGCGGAACAGCTCGCCGATTTCCCGAGCATAGGGCATCGCCTCCCGGAGTTTCCTGAAACGCCGTATCTTGAGATCCTTGTCCGCAAGAACTTCCGACTCATCTACCGTCAGAAGCAAGATGTCTGCTATATCGTCACGGTGAGGCGATGCAGCATGCTCCTTGACGACACGACAATCAAGGAACTAGATTCTGTGGAATAGCGGATACAAGAGCTTATTGATATAGTAGTATTGATAGAGTAGACGGTTTTTTGCTATAATGCCCGCATGTGGAACTCTGCGGAGTTCATGCGGACGTTCAAGCAGCATTTCACGATGTCCTTCAACGGACGCCGCGCGCACAGCGGGACGATGTTCGAAGGCCGGTGCCACGAGCGCAACCATCCGGCGGAAAGGCCGACGATGTGGTGGACGTCCCAGACAAAGTCGGGATAGGGCTTGGGAAGGGAAGCGAGAGAACGGCGAAGAGGGTACTTGGACCCTCTCGACTCCATCCGCCCGCGACGGCCTCGCCAAGCTCTTCGCCTGAAGCATGCAGCCTTTCGCCGCGGTATTTATGGTATAATTCCAAGTTGTAACCTTTCGCCGCGTGGCGTGTAGACAGGGCGGAAACGGTTGTTGAACATCGGAACATAGACGGGAGAAAGACAATGGCCATAGAAGTCTCGCTTGCAAAGTTCGACGCAATCGCGTCTGGCGACCACAACGCCGGGCAGATCGACTACGAGACCACCAGAACGGGAATCTCGCTCAAGAAGGTGAATCACCACGTAATCTGCAGGAGCCTGAACAAGACCACCATAGCCGCGGAGCGCACCGTGGAGCTCAAGCGGGCTTTCGTGCGCGCGATGACAACGCAGCTCGGCGGCAACGCCGCCGCGATCGCCGAAATCCGCAAGTCGCTTGGCCTGCCCCCGGACGACACCAACCCGAAGGCCCTAAGCGCCCGCACCATCGAGCCGCTGACCCGACAGGAGGTGCGCGAGCTCATCGACAAGTACGTGAAGAACGTCGGCGGCGACGGCACTGCGACGGCGGACGCGGACCGCGCTTCCGTGAACGTCGAGAACGCCCGCCGCCTGCCGATCGTGATCGGCGGGCAGTCCTTCTACCTCGACCAGATGGTCAACGACCTCAAGCGCGCGGCCCGGGGTGCGCCGAGTACGGAGCAGGTCAATTCGGTGCTCCGTTTCCTCTCCCGCCCGGACGGCAAGATGGACGTGGCGTCGCTCGCCCGCGCGCTCAACGTGTTCGCGTACGTGGCCGAGCGCGAGGCCGCCGCCGGAGACGGGGCGGCCGACGCGGGCACGATGTTCTCCCAGCTGTTCGCCCGCGCGCTCGATTCGCTCGACAACGGCACGCTCTCGCAGGTCTACCAGGGGATTCTCTCCCGCGAGACGGACGCGCTGAAGAGCGAGCTCTCGCGGAGGCTTGCGAAGTTCGACCTCACCGCCGAGCAGGCCGACGCGTGCGAGCGCACGGCGCTCGCCCTGGGCCGCCTCGAGGCGCTTGTCGTCTCCGAGATATCCCACCGCATCGCGCTTGGCAAGGCGACGACGGAGAGCGATAGGCAGTTGATCGCCGACCAGGCCCCGGTCCTGCACCACTGCGGCGAGAACGTCGAACGCGACCTCTCGGCGCGCGGCGGCGAGGGCGAAATGACGAGCGTGAACCTCGAGATTCTCACGACACGCGCCGCCTACGGCAACATCAACGAGGAACGCCTTGCCGGAAAGGTCTCGAAGGAGATGTGCGCCAACGGCTTCACGCAGGTCGACACGCACGAGATCGGCGACATGCTCCGCAGGAGCGAGCTTACGATCAACACCCACCTCTCCAACCTTCTCGGATGGCGGCCGGGGCAGAACCCGGACGACCCGCCGCTCTTCAGGCCCGGGTACTCGCTCGTCAACACGTTCGTCTCCAAGGAGCAGAAGGGGATCGAGAAGGACGCCACGGGCGGGCTCGTCAGGCGCGACGCCGTGGAGAGGCACTTCTTCCCGGAGTACGACAGGACGCAGGAGTTCAGGGGCAGGGACCGGCCCGTATACGCCGCCTTCAACCTGGGCAATGCGAAGGACGGCGGCGCGCCCATGTACGGCAGCGTGGTTCTCGTGGTGCGCGAGCACGTGAAGCAGCAGGCCACCTATACGATCGACGACACCTTCTTCGCCGTGAAGTGCCACTTCGGGGACGGCGCGCTCGACAAGTTCCTCGGAACGATATCGGCTCGGCTCGGGAAGTTCCTCGACGGCGGGGCGGTCGCCGCGCTGCGTGACGTGCGGACGGCCGGCGGCGCATGCGTCGACAGGATTTTCAGGGGCAACGCGGGGAAGACGGTCACCAGCCATGCCATCGAGACCGTCATAGGCGACATCGTCCATGAGCTGAACGCGCATCGACGGGAGGGCGCGCGCCCCATCGAGAAGGACGACGTGAACGCGGCGTTTATGGAGGCGCTCGGCGTGGAGAACCAGGAACTCTCGCGCGCGGCCGGATACGACAACATCGAGAACCTGCTCGCCGGCACCGGAGATACGATGCCCGTGACGTTCGGCGTCACTACGCTGCGCCGGATCGCCGACCCAGGCGCCCCTGTCAAGGTGTGCGGCTGCGACTACATCGAGGCGCAGCTCCACGGCCCGATCGTCGTCTCCCGCGACATCGAGGAGATGAGAGTGCCCAGCGACGAGATCAGGCTCCACTACAGAAAGCTGTACGAGGCCGACAGCTCCGTCGCCGGCGGCATGGGCAAGGACGAGTGGATCGCGTCCAAGACCGCCGCAGACACGGCCCGGCTCGTCAAGTTCGGCAAGGACAACGGATTCAAGGTGACCTTCTACGGCGAGAAGGAAGTCTCGATCTTCGGCCCCGACAGGGACGCCCTCCGCGAGGACATCGAGGAGGCGAAGAACATACTGCGTCCGCACAGCCACGAGTTCGCGAAATCTCTCTTCGCCGGCGACGACCTCGCGGCGATCCTCGGCGCCACGTTCAAGGACCTTTCCGCCGACAGGCGCAGAGTCGTGGAAAGGACGTTCGGAGAGAATTTCTCCAGGGCTCCGCAGAGCGTCATCGCGCTGTTCGGCGGCGAATGCAAGAAGGTCATCGGCGACATCGACGATCCGGAGAAGGAGGGCATGCACGAAAGATCGTCGATACGCGACTCCGCGGAAAGGCATGTCCTTGCGGCCATGGAGCATGTTGCGGACGGGCTCCTCGCCGCCGAGGAAAACGGCGAGAAAGACCCCGTGAGGCTGGCTTCGCTGATCAAGGCTGCCGTCGGCGCCGGCGTGAAGCTGCCGCGCATACACGTCTTCGTCATCGCGCAGATCGCCAAGGACAACATCGCCCCGGACCTCGCCGACCTTGTAAACGACGCGCTTGCGGAGGAACTTGCCGGGCGAGTGGAGGAGGTCGCGGCCATGGGGCTTGGCAACAAGTTCGCGGTCGGTGGACAGGCCCTGACGCTGCTCCTTCAGTACGTGCAGGCGCATCTGGCAAGCTATGCGGCGTCCAGCGGCGATTTGTCCGTGCGCGCCGTCTCGGAAGTGAAGGCCGACGTGCGCAAGAAGGTGGTCGTGCCCTTCCTGCGCGAACGGCTCGACGTGCTGAAGAAGGCCGGGGAGCGTCCGTTCGCAGACGAGATACTCAAGAACGCGTACTACGGCTGGGCCATGAGCGGCAAGCGCATCAAGTCGCCGGAGGAGGCCAACGGCGTAAGGGAATGCGCCGAGAACGTCGCGTCCTCGCTGGGGAGCCTCCTCTCGGCGGAGAAGAACTTCAGCCTGGCGTCGTTCATGGCGGCGTACCAGGATTTCGCCCGTCAGCTCGACACGGCGTGCCTGGCGGACGCCAATGCGCGTCCGGACGGCGAGTTCGGACCCGACGACCGCAACGGGTACATCTTCAGGGGCGTGTCCATCGCCCTTGCCGCGATCGAGCAGCGCTACGGGCGCGCGGCGCTCGAGAAGCTTTGCCGCGTGATGTCGGCGAGGGAGTTCACCGCCGTGTACGCCGCGACGGGCGCCGCCACGAAGTTCGTGTCGTACGCCCAGTCGGTGTCCATCGACACGTTCAACGGATTCGTGCATATGGTGTTCGAC
>JBGUVV010000288.1:0-5313 GCA_045220525.1 Kiritimatiellia bacterium | reverse complement strand
CCCAACTACGACGGCCGCAAGGAAGAGCCCGTCTATCTGCCGGCGAAGGTGCCGCTCCTTTTGATGATGGGCGCGGACGGCATTGCGGTTGGCCTTTCCACGGCGATTCTCCCGCACAACTTCATCGAGCTTCTCGAGGCGGAGATCGCGCTAATCCAGAAAAAGCCGTTCCAGCTCTACCCAGACTTCCAGCTTGGCGGCATCATGGACGTGAGCGACTACCAGGACGGCCTCGGCAAGGTCAAGGTGCGCGCCAAGATCGAGAAGGAGGACAAGAACAAGCTCGTCATCACCGAGCTGCCGTGGGGCGAGACGACGGACTCCATCGCGGAGTCGATAGAGGACGCGATCAAGAAGAAAAAAGTTCCCGTCCGCAAGCTCCACGACCTTACGAGCGACACGGTGAAGATCGAGCTTGAGCTCCAGGCCGGGGAGAGCCAGGAGAAGGCGATTGTAGCCCTCTATGCTTTCACGAACTGCGAGAAGTCGCTTTCGTCGAGGCCGATCGTCCTCGACCAGGGCCGCCCGCGCCTCATGAGCGTGACGGACATCCTGAGGAAGAACGTGGAGCGGCTCATGGAGCTTACGAAGCGCGAGCAGGAAATCCGCCTCGCCGAGCTCGACGACCTCTTCCACGCGCGGACGCTCGACAGGATCTTCATCGAGGAGCGCATCTACAAGCGCATCGAGCAGGAAAAGACGATGGAGGGCGTGCGGAGCGCCGTCCGCACCGGCTTCGTGCCGCACATGAAGGAGCTGCGCCGCAAGGTCATCACCGACGACGACATAGAGCGGCTCCTGAAGCTGCAGATCCGCCGCATCTCCCAGTTCGACATCGACAAGAACCGCGAGGAGATAGAGGGCATCCTCAGGGAGGAGGGCGAGGTGAAGGACAACCTCGTCCACCTCAGGGCCTTCGTCGTGAAATACCTGAAGGGACTTGTCAAGGAGTACGCGAAGCGCTATCCGCGCTGCACGAAGGTCGCCTCGGGCGCGTTCAAGGAAGTCGACGTCCGCGCGATCACGGCGAGCGAGCTTACGATCCGCTGGGACAGGGAAAACAACTACGTCGGCTCCGGCCTCAGGAACGGCGACGAGCTCTTCAAGTGCTCGTCGCTTGACGAGCTCATACTCGTCTGGAAGAGCGGGCGCTTCCGCAAGGTCCAGCCGGAGGACAAGATATTCGTGGACAAGGACCTCATGGTGGTGATGCGCTACAACCAGGAGAAGGAACGCGACTCGCGCGACTTCACCCTCGTCTACGAGGAGGGTCGCTACGGCTTCAGCTACATAAAGCGCTTTACGTTCGGGGGGCTTATCCGCAACAAGGAATACAGCCTTGTGCCCGCGAAAAGCAAGGCGAAGATACTCTTCTTCCAGGAAGGGTGCCCCGACACGCTCTACGTCAAGTACAAGCCGGCGAAGGGCCAGAAGATCCACCAGCAGCACTTCCTGCCGAAGGAGCAGGTCGTGCGCGACAATCCCGAAACCGGAAAGAGCGAGAAGCGCGACCGCGTGGAGATCCGCTCCGCCGGCACCAAGGGCAAGCAGCTTTCGACAAAGCCGATAGCAAGGGTTGCTTCGGCGAAGGGCTCGTGGTGGGACGACTCCGAGCCGCCTTCCAAGGGCGTCTTGGACTGAAGGGAGCGTAACCGATGGCTGATGCAAGCTTGAAAAACTACGGGTCGGACGTCTTTTCCGAAAAGGCGATAAGGAAATATCTGCCAAAGGCGGTGGCGGCGAAGCTCCTCGCCACGATGCGCGGCGGCAAGCCGATCGACGCCTCTATCGCCGATGCCGTTGCCGAGGGCATGGCGAAGTGGGCGGTGGCGCGGGGAGCTACGCACTTCACGCACTGGTTCCAGCCGCTCACGGGCGGAACGGCCGAGAAGCACGACGCCTTCCTTGAGCCCGTCGGGGTGGCGCAGGCCGTGCAGAGGTTTTCGGGCCGCAATCTCATGGGCGGAGAGGCGGACGCCTCGTCGTTCCCGTCGGGCGGGCTGCGCTCCACGTTCGAGGCGCGCGGCTACACGGCGTGGGATCCAACTTCTCCGGCCTTCATAAAGCGCCACGAGAACGGGGCGACACTCTGCATACCGACGGTGTTCTGCTCTTTTACTGGCGACACGCTCGACATGAAGACTCCGCTCCTGAGGTCCATCCGAGCGGTCTCCGCCGCGACAAGCCGTATGATGCGGATGTTTGGCCAGAAGCCCGCGAAGGTAGAGGTGACTCTCGGCGCGGAGCAGGAGTATTTTCTCATCGACAGGCGATTCCTCTCGCGGCGTCCTGACCTCCTGCAGACGGGCCGGACTGTCTTCGGTGCCGCCCCTGCGAAGCACCAGCAGCTTGAAGACCACTACTTCGGCGCAATACCGCCGCGTGTACTCAAGTTCATGACTGAAGTCGAGGAGAGGCTCTGGCAGCTCGGCATACCGGCGCGGACGCGCCACAACGAAGTGGCCCCTGCGCAGTTCGAGCTCGCCCCGATGTTCGAGGACCAGAACCTTGCCGTCGACCACAACATGGTCACGATGGAGGTCCTTCGCCAGACGGCGGAGGAAAACGGCTTCGTCTGCCTTCTCCACGAAAAGCCCTTTGCCGGGGTGAACGGCTCTGGCAAGCACTGCAATTGGTCGATTTCCTACGGAGGGCGCAACCTGCTTACGCCCGGGGCGAATCCGCGCGAGAACGCGATATTCCTCACGGTGCTCCTCTCGATCATCCGAGCCATCGACATGCACGCCGACTTGCTCAGGATGTCCACGGCGGGCGCGGGCAACGACCACCGTCTCGGCGCGAACGAGGCGCCGCCCGCGATAATCTCCGTCTTCCTCGGCGACGAGCTGAACGAGGTGTTGCGCCAGATCGAGTCCGGCAGTTCCGCAAGCCCGGCCTCGTCCGGACGGCGCGGCGGAGCGCAGCTCCGCGTGGGCGTAGATACGCTGCCGCCGCTGCCTCGGGACACGACGGACCGCAACCGCACGTCGCCGTTTGCCTTCACAGGCAACAAGTTCGAGTTTCGCGCCCCGGGCTCGTCGCAGAACTGCGCGCAGAGCCAGATCGTCCTCAATACGATCGTCGCCGAGTCAATCGACGCCCTCTGCGACAAGCTCGGCGAGATGAAGGGCGACTTCAACGAAAACCTCCAGAAGCTCTTGCGCCGCCAGGTCGTGGCGCACAAGCGCGTGGTATTCTCCGGCGACGGGTATTCGTCAGACTGGCCGAAGGAGGCCGCAAAGAGGGGGCTTCCGAACCTGCGCGACACGATGGCGTCGCTTTCTCCGCTCAAGGACGAACGGAACAAGGCGCTCTTCTCGAAGTACGGTGTCCTTTCCGAGTCCGAGATGGCGAGCCGGTGGGAGATCGGCATGGAGGACTACCACCGCCGCATCCGCATAGAGGCGGGAATCTCGCTTGAGATCGCAAGGTCGATGATCCGCCCAGTGGTGGCGGACGAGTTCTCGCGCCTCGCGACGGCCCTCGGGCAGGCGAAGAGCGACGGCCTCAAGGTCGGCATCCGCGGGCTCATGGCGCTTTCGTCGAAGCTTGGCGCCGGCCTTGACGACCTTCACGTCAAGTGCGACCGCCTGGAGAAGGCCCTGCACGACGGGCTTCACGAGTCGCAGATAGCCGCCATGGAAGACCTCAGGAAGACGGTCGACCGCCTTGAAGGACTTGTCGACGACGCCCGCTGGCCGCTTCCAAAATACAGGGAAATGCTTTTCGTCAGTTGAACAGGCCTTGAACAGGCCGGGGAGAGACGCAAAATGAGAATAGTAGTAAAGGTTGGAACTCACGCAATCGCGAAGAGCACGGGAAGGCCGGACTACGCAGTGCTGAGGCGTCTCGTCTCGCAGCTCACGGCCCTGCGCCGCGCCGGATGCGAGCTGGTTTTTGTCTCGTCTGGCGCAGTCGCGGCGGGGGTGGAGTCGCTCGGACTCAAGTCAAGGCCGACCAACGTCAACGAAGTCCAGATGTGCGCTGCCGTGGGCCAGGCCCGCTTCATCTGCGAATACGAGAAGATATTCGGGGACTATGGCGTGAAGATAGGCCAGATACTCCTCACCCACTACGACTTCGAGGAGCGCCGCCGAGCCCTGAACGTAAAGAACATGTTCTTCAGGCTCATGGAGTCGGGCATCGTACCAATAGTGAACGAGAACGACGTCGTGGCCGACGAAGAGCTCAAGGGCCAGACTTTTGGCGACAACGACTGGCTTTCCTTCCTCATTGCGAAGCTTGTGAAGGCCGACGCGCTCGTCCTCCTCACGACCGTTGACGGGCTTCTCGACAAGGACGGCAAGCGGATACCGCAGGTCTCTAACTTCCGCAACATATCGCGCCTTGTCAGGCCCGGAGAGAAGGGGAACCTTTCGAAGGGCGGAATGGCCTCCAAACTGAAGGCCGTCAAGGCGGCGGTCCAGAGTGGAATCGACGCTTACATAGCCAACGGACGCAAGAAGACCCTTGAGGCGATATTCGCCGGCCGCCACGTCGGCACGTTCTTCCCGGCGAGCGTTCTCGGATAGTCCATATGCGTGACATTATGCGGTGTTTTTTGGTATAATAACCGCATTATGGAAATCTTTTCAGTGCTGTTGTTTGCGGCGTCGCTGTCGTTGCCTGTTGCAGAGGTGACGGAGCGGCCGGATTTTGAGAAAACCATGTATCCAGGGCGTGTCACGCCTATTGCAAAAGTGGACGTCGTCCCGCAGGTTTCCGGCGAGATTCTGGAAGTTTTGTTTGAAAATGGCGCGGAGGTGAAGGAGGGCGATGTCCTCTACCGTCTCGACTCAATCAAATACGAGGCTAGTGTCAAGAACGCGGAGTCGAAGCTTTCCGAATGCAGGGCCAACGCCAGGTACGCGGAGCTCTCCTACGAGCGCCACAAGAAGCTCCTTGAGACTCGCGCCGTGTCGCTGGACGCCGTTGACAACGCCCTCTCCCAGCGCGACAGCTCTCGTGCCGCGCTTGCCGCCGCCCAGGCGGAGCTTGTCGCGGCGAAAGACGATCTCAAGCACTGCACGATAGTGGCGCCCATAACGGGTAAGATCGGCTCCACTGCGAAGACGAAGGGCAATTACGTCACCGCCGGTTCGCAGCCGCTCGTGACGATTGTGCAGACAGCCCCCATCCGCGTGAAGTTCTCCGTTTCCAACCGCGAAATACTCGACATCATCGGGAAGAAGCCAGACATCACGGCGGAGGACGCCTCGCTAAGCCTGACGCTCGCCAACGGCGCCAAGTACCCTGGCGACGACGGTAAGATCGAATACACCGACAACATGTCGGACGAGCTTACCGACACGC
>JBGUVV010000287.1:0-18824 GCA_045220525.1 Kiritimatiellia bacterium | reverse complement strand
TTGGAACCGGGCATCTTTGATATCGCCTCGTTGACTTCCGCCAAGAAGGTCTTCTGGTCCTCGGCAGAAAGCTTCTTCATGGTGTCGGTCATCGTCGCCGGAGTCTTTATGCAGTCGCCAATCTTGGCGCGCGCATCAGCAAGGGACATTTGGGCCTTGTCCTGCGCAAAAACGGTCGCGGCGGCTACAAGCGCGACCATCGCAACGAACTTTCCTGTTATTCGCATGTTTTTTTCCTCCTATTTTAAGTTGAATTGCCTATCAATACCACGTTTCAGGGACCCAGACGACGTCGCCCGCGCGAAGGGACATGTCCTTGTCGACGCGGCCGTCCTTGCCAATCTCCTTCAAATCTACATAGGTCCGCGTCTGGCGGCCGTCCTTGTCACAGCGAGTTACGCATATCGCCGAGCGATTGGCAAACGGCTTGAGGCCGCCAGCCATCTGAAGGGCCTTTGTGACTGGCAACGCCATTGTAGATGGGATATTCACAGGCCCCGGGGAAACCACCTCCCCCAGCACAGTTATCGTCCCCCACGGGCTTACGCCCTTGCCGTCGTAGGGGGCGAAAGTAACGGAAACCTGAGGCTGGCGGTAGTAAACGGAGTAGGCCTTCACAAGCTTCTGCTTCAAAGCTTCAAGGGTAAGGCCGTCGCAAGCTATAGGCTCCTGCAACAGGAGCGGCATTGTGATGTCGCCGTTCTGGTCGACAAGAACGTCCATCTTCACCGACGGCGTCGCCGCCGTCCCGACCTGGACTATCAAAGCGACGCCAGGACGGATCCTCGGACCGTCCCACCACGTGGCGACAACGGAGGAATCCACATTTTTTTCATGTGGACTAAACATCTCACGTACCGTTTCGCATCCGCAGAGAATGCACACGGCAAATGAAGACAAAGCAATTAACAGCGTATGGAATCCACGCATCATTGGCGCATATTATACCTAATCCACATCCAATTTGTCAACAACCATGCAAGCGCTTTTCATTGTCATGTCAAAATCCGCACTCCCTCGCGGGCGGCGAACACGGCGGCGCGGCGCTCTTCTTCGGAAGCCGACGAGGCCGGCGTCAAGAGGGAAACGACAACGCCGGAAAAGAGCGCGATCGCCGTAGAGGGAATTGCCGGCCCGCCGAACGTCATCTTCACCCAGTCGGCGAAGGAAGGCACAAGCAGCACGGCAAGCCCGAAGAGAGTCCCCGAGACGACCGATGCATATGCCCCCTGCCAGGTAGAGCGCCTCCAGAAGCGGCCGAGAAGCATCGTGACGCCCACGCCGGGCAGGAGAGAGCCTACGACCTTCTGGAAATAGGCGATGACGTCGCCCACGAAAAGCGTTATGACGAATGCGATGGCAAGCGCGACGACGAGTGCTATGCGGCTCGCAAGCGCGTAGTTTTTCTCGGCAATGCGCCGCCCCGTGAGCGAAGGTATGACGTCCGTGAGGAGGATGGTCACTCCCGAAATCGCGTCAGAGCCGCCGGAGCTCATCGTCGCCGACATCCCGCAAATTAGGAACATGAGGCCGATGGCGGGGCCGAGGACGTGCGTCGCCATATACGAAAACGCATAGTCGCCGGATTCAAGCGTGTGGCCGTTCTTGACCATGATCGCGTATGCGCTCATGCCGATGAGGGCCGTGACGAAACTCCAGAGGAACATCATGCCGCTCTGCCCGAGAAACGCGCGCCGCGCCACCTTCTCGTCCCGTGAAGTGTAGATGCGCGTGCGGTACGTTGGAGTTCCCAGGACGCCCATCACCGTGGAAAAGACAAGGGCGACCGCGGCAAGGACGCCATAGCTGCCAAGCCCGTAGAAGCCCATCGCGCCTGGCTTTCCGGCCGCGGCGAACGTCTGCGAAATCGCCTCGTAGCCGCCTGCGAGCGGAAGCGCCTTTATCGCGATGAACGAAAACCCGCCGATTATGGCGCAGAACTGGATGACGTCGGCCTTGACGACCGCCACGTAGCCGCCGACGAACACATACGCGCCAAAGCCGCACACGGTTATGAGCTTGCACCACGTCGGGTCTATGCCGAGGACGTAGGAGAGATACTTGGAGCCGCCGTTCACGTGGTTGCCAATCCAGATGATCTCGATGACGAACATCATGAATCCCATGAGCTGGCGGACGCGCCGGTCGCCCCCGTAGTAGAACTGGGCCTCCTCGCTCATCGTTATGAAGTTCTTGCTCCGTATCGGCACGAACGAGGTGAGTATGAGAAGCCCAAGTGCGCTGCCAAGGCCGAAGATCGCGCCGCCCCAGCCGTGGTTGAACCCGTCTCCGATGGCGCCGATTGAAGAGCCCGTGCCGATGATCGTCGCGCCGAGCGTGCAGAAGATGAGGAAGAGGCTCATGTCGCTGCCGCCGGTGAGGAACTTCTCGCCCTCGCGCTTGCCGCGGCTCCCAAAGAAGCCGACGCCGATGACAAACGCCATCCACACGGCGAACCCGCCGAGAAAGAGAGGAATGTATTTTGGATCAAGCATGTCTAGCCTCGCACACAATATCGGTCATTGTTTGCACGACCGCAATTATATCAAAAAGCCACCGTATGCAAATGCATAAAACACAACAAGGTTTTCTTGCATGCCGAACCCAAATCAAGCGGAATCCCCTAACGCCACGATCATAGCTGACCTTTTGCCGATATTTTCGATTGCCCCTGCCGCGATTCAGCCGCTTCCGCGTCAAAGACCAGCGGGATACCATGCCACTCCTTCATGCCAGCCCAGCTCTTTGCATTCGCCGGGACGTGGATCGCCTTGAGCTTGCCACAGCCCATGAATATGTCATTCGGCGCTTCGGGACGCTCGCCGCGCATCGTAAACGAAGTCAGCTCACGGCAAGCCCAAAAGGCCTGATGCCCAATGTACGTTACATTCCCCAAAATCGTTACCGACTCCAACCCCGTGCAACCCTCGAAAGTCCACGGCAAAATGCGATCGACACCCGCCGGAATCGTCACAGATGTCAGCGTGCTGCACCCCTTGAATGCGCCACTCGTGATGCGCTTCACGCCCGCAAGTATCGGCACAGATTTAAGCCCGCCGGGAGCCATCACCAGCTCCTCCAAGTCCTTCGTATAGACCACTCCGTCAACAGAAGCATATTTCTGGTTCTGCACATCGACATTGATTTGCTTCAATGCGCCGCAATATTCAAACGCACAACTGCAACTCTCCACACTGGCTGGGATCATCACTGATGTCAGCTTTGAACACCCACGAAAGGCCCCAGGCCGAATGCTCCCCACACCTTCTGGAATCATAACCGATGCCAGAACATTGGGACATATCACCAACTCCGTCAGGTCCTTTGTATACAGGACACCGTCAACAGATGCGAACCATTTATTTCCATCCGCTACATTGATTTGCTTTAATGCTTCGCACCAGCTAAACGCCCAGATTTCAATATTAGTAACGGATGCCGGGATAGTCACCGAACCTAGCTTTCGGCAACCCATAAAAGCACCGACACCTATCTCTGTCACGCCTTCAGGAATTGTCACCGACTTAAGTCCGGTACAATCCACAAATAGCGACTGACTAATGCGCGTCACACCCTTCGCGATCGTCACCGACTTAAGCCCGTGGCACCAGGAAAAAGCGCGGGCATCGACGTCTACTCCTGATGGAATCACCACAGACGTCAGGCCGCTACAACGGCTAAACGCGTCGTATCCGATATGTGTCACACCCTCTGGAATTGTCACTGAAGTGAGACCGCTACAGCCACTAAAAGCCGCCATCCCGATAGTCTTCAAGCTCGACGGAAGCACCACCGATTTAAGTCCACTGCAATTCCAGAGTATTCCTTGGTCAATGCTCGTCACGCCCTGCGGGATGTTAACCGACGTCAGTTCATGGCAATTCGCAAAGGCATCTCTTCCAATGCGCGTAACCTTGACGCCTCCCAACGTCGCCGGAATCACGATGTCCCCTTTCGGCGCTGGTGAAACAGCACAGGAATACTTGCCGTCTTTCTCCGACACAATCGTAGCAGCGCCGTTGTTCACTCGATACGACCATGTGTAGCCATCGACAGTCGCCTGAAGTTGTTCCACAGCCCTTTCTGCACGGACGTTCCCCAACCTTTTCCTTAAATTCAACAGACGCCCTCTGACACCTTCGGCCTGCGTTTGGCGACCATCATCATCCGCGTCAAAGACCAGCGGGATGCCGAACCACTCCTTCATCCCCGCCCAGCTCTTTGCGTTCGCCGGAACGTGGATCGCCTTTAGCTTGCGGCAGCCCCAGAAGATGTTGTTCGGCGCATCAGGGCGTTCGCCGCGGATTGTCAGAGATGTCAGTTCACCACACATGAGGAATGCATACTGGTCAATTTTCGCCACGCTCTCAGGTATCATCACCGAAGACAATCCATTGCACGCTTCAAACGCCAATTCTCCTATGCGCTTGACACTCGACGGCAGAATAAGCGATGTCAATTTGCCACATCCAAGAAATGCACCATAACCAATGCTCGCCACACTTTCAGGAATCGTTACCTCCTTTATCGCATTGGGACACATAATCAATTCCGTTAGATCCTTTGTGTAAAGCACGCCATCAACTGAAACATACTTCTTATTCCCCGCCTCGACATTGATTTGCGTTAATCCATCGCAGTATGAAAACACACCTCCGTCAATGCTCGTCACGCACTCAGGAATCGTCACCGAAGTCAGCTTGCCCAAATAACGAAAAGCATTTCCACCGATCTTCGTCAAACCCTGCGGCAAAGTCAGGGATGTCAGTTCACCACACCCCCAGAAAGCATCGTATCCTATCTTCTTCAAACCAGACGGCATCCTCACAGAGGCCAGTCCACCGCAATTCTTAAACGCGCCACCCTCTATGCTCATTACGCCCTCTGGAATCGTCACCGAAGTCAGGCCTTTGCAGCCCTCAAACGCCAAATACCCGATGTGTGTCACGCTCTTCGGTATCTTCACCGATGTCAAGGCGTTGGGACACGCCAACAGAACGGATTGATCCTTAGTGTACAGCACTCCGTCAATCGAAGTAAACGACTGATTTCCCATATCGACATTAATTTGCTTCAACGCATCACAATATGCAAAAGCCGCACCACCAATGACCGCCACCTTCTCCGGAATCGTCACCGATGTTAATCCTCGGCAATTGTAAAATGCAGCAAAGCCGACAGCCTGGACAGAGGGTGGAATCGTCACCGACCGCAAACCATAGCATCTCTCAAAAGTCCATTCTCCTATGTTTCGGACACTAGACGGAATCGTCACGGCGCGCAACTCAAGACATTCCTTAAACACGCGATTCCCAATGCTCGTTACTCCATTTGGAATCGTTACCGATGTCAGTCCACGGCAACCGCAGAAGGCATGATTTCCAATGCTTGTCACTTTAACACCATCCAAGGTCGACGGTATGCGGACATCCCCGGTCGGGCGCGGTGAAACCGAGCAATGGTCATTAGTCGCCACAATCATTGCTTCGCTATCAACCATGCGATACAACCAGGTGTAGCCACTGACAGTCGCTTGCCGTAGCTCTGCCATGCTCTCTGAATCACACGCTTTCATATTATCGCGAGAAGAAGATGCCGACCGAACGTGCGCTGCCAACCGCAGCCCAACATGTTCCGGCTGCCGGCTCATATTTCTCTGCCAATACACCCCATGTCCAATCGACGAGTGATTGCCAGCACTACCGCCGCGTGTTTGCACTCCTCGATCGTCGCGATGAGTCGTCCATTCCCAGACGTTCCCCGCCATATCGTAGAAACCCAACGCATTAGCGGCTTTTGTGGCAACAGCATGGAACTGGTTCGAGCTGTTTTCATTGTACCACGCCATATCAAGAATTTCGCCGCTAACGCCCGGCTTGACGCACCACCACCCCAAGCCGCCTGCACTTGCCGCAAAATCCCATTCCTCCTTCGAGGGAATACAAAACTCAAGCCGCGATGCAAGAACCTCTTTGGTCTTGTTCAGCATTTTGAGGAACACATCACAATCATCGCGGCTCACGTTGTCGACAGGTAGATTAGCGCCCTTTTGAGTGGATTGATTGTACCCCATTACGGCCTCCCACTGCCCTTGGGTGAGTTCCGTCGCCGAGAGCCAGCAATCACGTCCGGGGAGCTTGATCATGCTCTTCAATATGCTCGCGACGGAACTCCGCTCTTTCACACTTGCGGCAATCGCTTTCGACTCGACATGCGAAGGAAGATCGATGCTCGAAGGAATCGCAGCCTTGGTTTCGTCGAGGAGCTTGTAAAGCCGTGTACCATCCTCCTTCTTTGGAACCCCGACGAGCGCAGCCTCGATCATGTTCGTGACGCTTTGCGGCGGCATGTCAGAGATCGCCGCCTCCAGTGCATTCATCGTCTCAACGGCTTTCTCAAGATTGCCATCCCTCACATAAAGGACGAAGGCGCCCTTCATCAGGAGCAGTTTCGCCGCGTCCGTGTCGGCTTCATCGGCAAGCTTCATCGCCGCGACCGCGACTTCAGAGCGCGTCTTCCTGCCTGACTTGAGTGCCTCCCGTTCGGACGCCAGCATCTTTTTGACGACTGGCTCCGCCCGCCTTGACTCTTCCTCTGTCGGCATCGCAATCAGCTGGATAGCCGCGCAAGCCACCGCCATAGTGCCTATCAGCGTCAATTTCGTTTTCATTTTACTCTCCTCTGTTGACTTTTGTCTTTAGCCACAAAGAACGCATAGTACGCACAGAAAATCCTTTGCGATCTTTGCGTTCTTTGCGGCATAACGATTTCTCCTTGTTCACTGACACTATACGCACGGCACGAACAAATCTCCCGCGAGAAAATCAGATTTTTGCTACGGTCGCAGACAGCCAATAGGACATACGACAATACCATCATCCTTTCGACGATAGGCAAACTCGCCGGTTGCGACAAGAATCATTTTAAAAGCTGGATCACGCATCTTCTTAACGTCAATCTTTCTGTTGAACTCATTCAGGTTTTCTACACCTTCCGCAATCAGAGAGTCCCCGCCAAGCTTCACCTCGACAAGTCCATAAGCCCCGTTCCGAAGATGAATTACAGCATCGCACTCCAACCCGCTCCCGTCATGATAGTGCGAAACCCATCCGTCTAACGCCTGCGCATAGCAACGAAGATCGCGAACGGCCATTGCCTCAAAGAACAACCCGAATGTCCTCAGGTCATCCATCAGGTTCTGTGGGCCTGCGCCAAGCGCCGCAACCGCTATCGAAGGATCGACAAAATACCTCGTGTCACTGGTGCGGATTACCGCCTTGTTGCGCAGATTGGGACACCAGGCCGGCATGTCCTCCACGACGAAGATTTTCTTAAGCGCCTTTATGTAGGTCGAAACGGTGTCCTCATCCAACGTCTTGCTGTCATTGGCCCGCATATCAAGCTTGATTGCCTTCAACCCAGACTGAGTCCCTTGAAGCCGTGCGTAGCTTCGCATTAGCCGCGAAACTCTTTCAGGGTCCCGTATTGACTTGTCGGCTCTCTTTATGTCGGACTTTACAACAGCGTCATAATAATTAAACGCCCGTCTCAGTGCCCTCGCGCCTGTCTGCTTTACCGCTTGCGGCCAGCCGCCGCGGCAGAGAAGATATGCCATATCGCGAAGTGAATAATCCGGTCCTCTCGCGCCTGCGAACCCCTGTCCGTCAAACAATGCACCAAGGCTTACCGATCCCTCCGACTCCCGACTTTCCCACAAACTCATTGGACGCATTGTGATCTCCGCAATCCGTCCTGTTCCAGTATGCGAGATGTCGGCACCATCGGGTGGAACAGCGCTGCCGGTAAGAATAAACTGCCCGCAGCCATCTTCATGATCCACATAATAGCGAACCGCATCCCAGAACTGCGGCGCATCCTGCCATTCATCAATCAGTCTCGGTCTATCCCCTGCCATCAGTTCTGTGATATCAGATTCAGCCATCTGAAGATATTGCGAACGATGCTTGGGGTCGTTCATATACAAGACGCTCTTTGCCAATTGCTCGCATGTAGTAGTCTTCCCACACCATTTTGGCCCTTGCATAAGAACAGCTCCCATGCCCGCCAATTCCTCGGCAAGAACTCCATCGCAAATTCGCTTAAAATAGTCTTTCATGGCGCGTATTATACCATAAGTGACAATGGAGGTGCAACCCAATTCGGTTGAATGTTATATTTTTGTTCGGTCGAATGTTGATATATCGTTCGGTCAAATGTTAAATGCCCCGTTCCCGTGATCTCATTCCATCAAGTCCTCAATGGCGCAGGCGAGGGGGCGGGCGAGAGCTGCAAGTGTCGATGCCGACGCCCTGTTAATGTCCTGAACGCCCTGCTCGTATAGCTGTATGTTGCGGATGTTCACGCCTGAGAGACGGGAGAGCTCAGACTGGGAAAACCCGGCGGCAAGCCGCATGCGGCGCAAGTTCTTCTCGGCGTTCACTGATTCGAGCTCAAACATGAAGTCTTCAAGGAATCGCGAGACATCCATCTCATGGTAAACACCATACTTGGCCAATATATCTGACATCGACACACGGGCGAATATCCAGCGAAATGTCTTGCACCAGTGCCACTGAAAATGCGCAAGCGCCCATCCGCCCCAATACTCAGGCGAACGACCCGCAACGGAATTGACTGCAACTGGCGGTTCTTCGTCAGGACGAATCTCATGATAAAGGCGCTGCCCTAGTTCCGTGCCGGATAGTCCGGCGACAATGCCTGGGTCTCCACGTCCAAAGAGAACCATCGTCGCGCTGGACGCATAGATGTACCCGATTCTGTCGACGGGAACACGGCAGACGTTCGCAAGATAGTCCGTCGCAACGCCAAGGTGCCGCTTGGCTTCGTTCAGATATACTTCATTGTATGATCTGATCGCCATGGCGAAGCCCCCTTCTTATGATGTCAACGGCAAACATGTCGTCCGCAGCACGTGGCGACTTCTTGACGACCTCGCTCCATTGTGTACGGGCATCGGCGTCACGAGCTACGTAACGAGGATGGTATTCGTCCCATGACACTTCTTCGGCGCCAAGGTATCTTAGGCATTCAAATGCCCTGTCCGTACGCAACGCCATCTGCATCCCGAGTCGACCAAGGTGCAATGCGTCATTCAACCGCCTTATGGAAAGCGCATTGTTTACGAACGAATCGGCATAATTGAAGTAGGAATCGTCGGCACGATAGCCTATCACAATGTCAGCATCCTGGATTGGCGGCATGAAATTCGCCATAAGGTAGTCCCGCACCTCAATGGCGATGTCGGTATCAAGGTCAAATGTGCGATTCGCCAGCAGGACGGCCATCCAATTAAGGATCGTATAGTCTGGCGAAGAAAGGTCAAGGATATTGAGCCCATCCGCTGAAAGCTCGTAGATGTTGGCAAAGCCCGGCGGTTCCTTGCCCTTGCAAGCCCATTCCCTCGCCATTTCAATGTCTTCTGTACAATAAAAGCCCCTACCATAATCGTTGTTGGGCTTTCCCTTGCCCAACAACGGCGATGGTATCTCAATAACCGATCCATGATAGATTCGCATTCCGCCGCCCCCTTGCGCCGCATATTATATCAATATACTGATACAATAGCAAGGGGGGGGGTATTCTAATCAGTACACAACTTTCTTCTTAACGTCGTCTTCTTTGACCCTGGGACGAACAGTAAAGTAGTTGACACCAGATTTGCTGAGCTCATTGACTCGCGCCTCGTCTGCCGCCTCTCCCAGCATCTGACGCTCAATGCGGTTGTCATCAGAAAGTTCGCTTGCCTCGAAGCTAATCTCGATGCGAGCATCACTTCCATCGTCCGCACGCTGGTCCTTCCAGTTGACCGCAACCTCAACATCCATCCCCTTCCCAATCCTGAACTTCTTCAGGGCGAGCGTTCCTTCTGGAACATCGGCGTGCAAATCGACCGCCCCGTAGTCCGCTTTCATCCATTTTGTAATCTCCCGGACCATCTTGTGAGCGTTCAACTCATTTCCAACGCAAAGGTCCCCGTGCATCCAAATAGAATCAACCTGCCTTGTCGAAGGAAGCACCGAGTACATAACCTGGGTGCAATAGAACTCGGGCTCATCAAGGCGTCTATACCCGCTAAGGGCGACTTCGTCAATCTTATACTGATTTGTACCGTTGATTTCCTTCCGGCGAGCCAAAAAGAAGGCTCCATTCAACTCATCGCCTATTGCCACGCCGCCAATGCCGACCTTTGTGTATTCCTCGGGAAACTTGAGAGTCGGCTTGCCGTCCTTCTTCATCAGGACAAAACCGTTCATGAGCTTGACATTTCCGTCTTTAGCGAGGTCCGTCAGCTCTTCCGACAGATTGTTCAGCGCGTTTGTGAACGGAGTATAAATCGGATTCGGAACAAATTTCGGAATCTTAATCTCCTTTGCAACC
Organism: Kiritimatiellia bacterium; assembly: GCA_045220525.1. GTDB lineage: Bacteria > Verrucomicrobiota > Kiritimatiellia > RFP12 > UBA1067 > UBA1067. Next base: position 8,426 of record JBGUVV010000287.1, on the reverse strand, counting down.
TTCGCAGTCGTCGTCTTCTTGACGGCCGACGAATGCCTGTTCGTCGGCTTGTATTCAGAAACCGTGCCGCGCTTGGATATACGGCAAGCGACCTGCTCCGCCTTCTTCTGATCGGCCGCCGTGCCATTGCCATGTGTCAGGATGCAATAACTTGAGATAACGGCCACCCCCGTGGCGCAAAGCCAAGAACTCGTAACGGATACTAGTGTCATTTTCATTTTTACTCCTTGTGAACGATTGTTGCGTTCACTGACACTATACGCACGGCGCGGGCAAATCTCCCGCGAAAAATCAATTTTTTTCGTCGGCGTATTCCATTTCAACCGCTTCGATCATCTTGTTGACACGGTTTTTGACCTTGTAGATGATCTCAGCCGACACGCCAAAAGTTTTAGAAACGTCGTCTATTGTGCGATTTTCAATCGCATAAGCACGATAAATTTCCCTGGACTGCTGCTTCATCGCCACTTTTGTAAGGACGTGTTCGACCGCCGCCTCATGTTTGGCCTTTGCCCAGTTCAAGTCAACTTGAGCCTGTTGTTCGGACGGAGCGGCAAGTTCTTCCGTCAAGTCATCAATTGAGCAGCGGTCGGCGAGATGCCGCGCCTGATCCTGCCTGTAAAGCGTAATAAGCTGACGGCGTATAAGGAGAGCAAGGAACGTACGAAACCGCGCCTTGTCGGAATCGTACTTCCCCGAGCGTATGACTTCGACAAGCTTTAGATACACCTCCTGCACAACGTCGTCCGGATCGTGTACATGGTCGTTCAACTCCACAAACCGGCGGATGGCAGGTGTGTAAAGATTGAAGAAGCGCACCCACGAAGCCTCGTTCCCGCCAGTCACCTCGACAGCCAGTTTCTGAAGCAAGGTCATGGATGTCGGGGGAAAGAGACTCATCGCCGCGTCCCCTCGTAAATGCCGCGAACACTGAACGCCGCGTCGAAATCGTCGATTGCGGAAGGCGCAGACCGACCAAAGAACACGAAGTAGCCGACGGCAGCGACAGCGATGGCCGCAGCCCCTGCGAACGCGAGAAGAACGCGGCTCCGTTTCCGGCGCGGCGGAACTTCTGGCTCACCCCCCTTATCTTGCTCGACGGCAGGGGCGCTCCGCAGCTGTTCGACGAGTTCCGAGAGATTCGTCGGACGTTCCTCCGGATCCTCGGCGAGGAGGCGCGGCAAAACGTCAATCCAACGATATTCGAGCGTCTCCAGCAGTTTGAACACCTTGGAACCGGGCTCGTACCAGATTCCGGTCAGAAGATAGACAAACATGACGCCCAGCGAGTACGAGTCCGCCGCGGGCGTAGCCTCTTTTCCACGAGCGACTTCTGGAGCCATGTAGCCCTGAGTTCCCATAACAAGGCGAGCTACCGTTGCAGCTTCTGACACCATCGTGTTGACGGCCTTGACGTCGGAGCGCAACCGTTCAGAGAAAAGGCGTGAAATGCCGAAGTCGGAGAGAACGACATGCCCATCAGAAGACAGCAGGACATTCCCCAACTTGATGTCGCGGTGGACGATGCCCTCCCGGTGGATGTAATCGACGACAGAGGCAAGCTCCGCGAACCATTGGAGGACGCAGTCTTCGTCGAGCTCCGCCGTATTTACGTCCGAGAGCGTGCGCGGTCTGCCGTTCTCCGACAAAACAAGCTCCATCACGAAATACGGCGTACCGGTAGCTTCATCGAAGTTCAAGTCGAAGACGCGCACGAGATGCGGGTCGTGGAGGCGCGCGAGCACCTTGCCTTCGGCCAGGAACTTGTTTTTCAGAACATCGACATGCCCGCTCTCAAGAGTAAAAGCCTTCAGCGCATAGTGAACGCCAAGCTGAGCATGCTCGACCTCATAGACGGCTCCCATTCCGCCTTGGCCAAGAAGGCGGATTATCTGATACACGCCGATTTTATGTCCAGGAGCAAATGACATAACTACCGGAGCGGGTATCTTCGCATTATTCGGAGACGGTGACCTTCTTCATGACCACCGGCTCTTCGGGAACGTTCTGGTGGGGGCCCTTGAAGCCCGTCTTCACCTTCCCGATCGCATCTACGACTTCCATGCCGTCGGTGACGCGGCCGAATACGGCGTATCCGAAGCCCTCCGGCGTAGGCGAGGTAAAGTCGAGGAAGTCGTTGTCGACGAGGTTTATGAAGAACTGGCTCGTCGCGGAATCGACGACCATCGTCCTTGCCATCGCAATGGTCCCGCGCTTGTTCTTGAGCCCGTTCATGGCCTCGTTCCTTATCGGGGCCAGGGTCTCCTTCTGGTTCATGTTCTTCGTGAACCCTCCGCCCTGGATCATGAACCCGTCGATCACGCGGTGGAAGATCGTCCCGTCGTAGAAGCCGCTCTTCGCATACTGCGCGAAGTTCGCGACCGTAGCCGGAGACTTCTCCGCGTTTAGCTCCAGCGTGATGGTTCCCTTTGTCGTCTCGATGACTGCTTTCATTTTATCGCCTCCTCGAACGCTTTTGATATTTTAAGAAGCCTTTCCTCCTCGAAGCCGCCGCAGATGAACTGCACGCCTGCCGGAAGACCTAGGCTTTTCGTGAAGCCGGCCGGCACGGCGGACGCGCAGACGCCCGCAAGCGACGAAGGGATGGTGAAAAGGTCGTTTAGGTACATCGTAAGCGGGTCCTGGTTGGCTCCGAATTCGAACGCGGGGGTCGGGGCGCATGGAGAGATAAGCGCGTCAACCTTCCGGAACGCCTCGTCGAAATCGCGCTTTATGAGCGTGCGCACCTTCTGCGCCCTCCCGTAGTAGGCGTCGTAGTAGCCGGAGGAGAGGACGTATGTGCCCATTATTATGCGGCGCTTGACTTCGGGGCCGAAGCCCTCCGCACGGCTTTTCGAGTAGAGAGACATGACGTCCTTCGAAAGGTCGCTCCTGTGGCCGTATCTGACGCCGTCGAACCGCGCGAGGTTCGCGCTCGCCTCTGCGGGCGCGATTATGTAATAGACGGCCATCGCGTATTCCGTATGCGGAAGCGACACTTCCACAAGCTCCGCGCCCGCGCTCTCGCAGGCCGCTATGGCGCGGTCCGTTATGGCCTTCACCTCCGGATCGAGGCCGGAGACATCAAGATACTCCTTCGGCAGGCCTATCTTCACGCCCTTGAGCGTCGCGCCTGCAAGGGCCGCGCTGTAGCTGGGAACGGGATCGTGCGGCGTAGTGCCGTCCATCTCGTCGTGCCCGGCGATCGCCTCAAGGAGAATGGCCGCATCCTCCACCGACTTCGTCATGGGGCCTACCTGGTCGAGGGAGCTTGCGAACGCCGTGACGCCGTAGCGGCTGACGCGCCCGTAGCTCGGCTTCACTCCGACGCAGTTGCAGAAGCTCGCAGGCTGGCGTATGGAGCCGCCCGTATCGGTGCCGAGCGCGGCGATGCAGAGGTTGCCGCCGACGGCCGCCGCGCTTCCGCCCGACGAGCCGCCAGGGACGCGCCCGAGGTCGAACGGGTTGCGGGTGACGCCAAGGCCCGAGTTCTCCGTGGAAGAGCCCATGGCGAATTCGTCCATGTTCACGCGCCCCGCAGGGATGAAGCCCTTGGCCTTCATGTTGCGTATCACGGTGGCGTCGTATGGCGAGACGTAGCCCTTGAGGATCTTAGACGCACAGGTGCAGGGCTGGCCCCTCACGTTTATGAGGTCTTTTACCGCAATCGGAACCGCCTTCGGGTTTTCGTCTGCAAGCTGAAGCGCCTGCTCCTCGTCAAACGTAAGGTATGCGCCTATCTCTGCGTTCTTCTCGTGGACGCGGCCTATCACTGACTCGACAAGCTCACGGGACGTGAAGTCGCCTTTGTCGAGCCCGTCCTTAGCCTGTTTTATCCCAAGTTCGTAAAGTTCCATCTCTGTCGTCTCTTTAGGTTACTTATATTTTATCATATTCCACGGCCTTCCGTCTCGATTTAGGAAGGCGAAACGCCTTGGCCTCGCGGCGCATAAGCAACAAGGCCAGGAGCGCATAAGTCGCGGCACCTGCGGCGATAAGCGCGGAAAGCGAGAAAATACGTGGCATTTCAGGAAGAAAACGCCTTACGACCACGATTGCGAGCGCCATCGCAACCGATGCCGCCGTAATCTTCGCGACCGGCCACGCGATGGCGGCAAGGCCCAGGCTTCCGTTCCTGCGGCGGGCCAGCGCAACTAGAAGCGCCGCGCCGATGGCGGCGCACAAGACAGTCGAGGCCGCAAGCCCGACATGGCGCCACTCCACTGGAAGCGCCGCAACCGCAATGACGTTCAAAAGCGCATTGAGGACGACCATGCGCACAGATACCTTGAGAGGGGTTTTCATGTCGCCCTGCGCATGGAACCACGGGACTATCGACTTCTGCAGCCCGTAGAAGCCAAGCCCAAGGGCATACACGGCGAGCGCCCGCGACACCCTGACCGTGGCGATGGCGTCGAAGGCACGTCCCTCGTATATGACGGCCGTGACGTCCGGCGCAAGGGCGAAAAGCCCTGCGGCGGCGGGAAGCATTACAAACATGAGGCTGAACGTAGATGACGAAAGCGATTCCCTCGCCCCTGCAAGGTCGCCGCGGGCGAAGAATCCGGCGAACGTCGGCAGGAGGACGGTGCCGAAAGCAACGCCCACGACGCCGATCGGCAGATCGACAAGCCTCTCCGCGTACCCTATCACTCCCGCCGCCCACGGCGAGGCGAGCTGAGCAAGCACCTGGTCGAGCATGCAGTTGACCTGCACGGCGCCGGCGCCGAGCGCGGCGTTGAAGGTGTTGTGCCATACGCGGCGGAAGCCGTCCGCTGCGACTTTGTCTCCGGCGATGCGCCACGGGGAAAGCGGTCTGAAGCCGAAGCCACGCTTGCGCATGCACCTCAGGAGGAAGGCCATCTGCGCCACGCCTCCGAGGAGGATCGCCCAGCATACAGCCGTGACGCGCGTTTCCACGGAGAGCCCAGGCATGAAGCAAAGAGCCGCAAGCGCCGATATCCAGAAGACGTTCAAGACCGTCGGCATGAGCGCCCCTTCAACAAACCTGCCGAGCGCGTTGAGGACGCCCATCCCGAACGCCGCGCCGCATATGAAGACCATGTACGGGCAGAGTATGCGAACGAGCCTCAGCGTAAGCCCTGCGCGCGGGGAGAGAAGGCTGCGAAGAGACGGTATCTCAAGAAAGGCGGAAAGCCCGAGAACCGACAAGAGGACTATCGAGCCAAGGACGAGTAGGATGGTCGTAAGGACGGCGCGGGCGAGCTTTCTCGCGGACTCTTCGGCGCCTCTTTCCACCTCGCCCTTGAAAACGGGCACAAACGCGGCCGTGAGGGCCCCCTCGCCAAACACCTTCCTCGCCATGTTGGGGATCGCGAACGCAAGCACGAAGGCGCTCTGCTCCATGCCGGCCCCGAGGATCCTTGACTGCATCATCTCCCGTACAAGGCCGAGGACGCGCGAAAAGGCGGTGAGGCCTCCGACGGTGAAAACGTTTGCAAGAACGCCCCTGCGCACGCCAGCCCCCTATTTCCGCCCCCTGAAGCAGATGCGGTTGATTATGGAGGTGAAGTTCTCCTTGCCGGAAAGGATCTTGATCGCTATGCGGAGGTGGAGGCACTTCACGGGCACCGTCTCGAAACGCGGGAAGCGCACGGCGTCCTTCTCCGTGGTCACGAGGGCGTCGGCGCCCATGTCTGCGGTGCGGTTGAGCGCGTAGAGTATTTCCGACGATGCGTAGCGGTGGTGGTCGGCATAGCGTTCACACCACACGACCTTTGCGCCAAGTCGCCTCAGGGAGTCCTCGAAGCCCCTCGGGGACGCTATGCCGGAAAGAGTGCACACCGTCTTGCCCTCAAGCCACGAAAGAGGAAGCTCTTCGCGGCTCCAGACGTCCCTCAGGAGGACCGGGGAGTGGTTGCATTCGACGATCTCGGCCTTGTCGTTGTATTTCCTTATCTCCTCTCGCACCGCCGACACGTCTCCCCTGCACTTGGTTAGGAAGATTATGTCGGCGCGGGCGAGGCTGCGGGCAGGCTCTCGCAGGATGCCCCTCGGCAGCATCTTGCCGTTGCCGAACGGATTCGTAGAGTCGACGAGCACGACCTCTATGGAATGCTTGAGCCTTTGGTACTGCAGGCCGTCGTCGAGGATGAGCGTGTCGCAGCCGAGGCGCTTTATGGCATAGCGCCCGGCCTTTACGCGGTTCCTGTCGACGACTACGGCCACGCCCGGCAGATTTGAGGCGAGCATGTAGGGCTCGTCGCCGCCAGTCTCCGAATCGAGAAGGACGTGCCTGCCGTCGGAGACGACGAGCGGAGGCTCGACCACCTGTGTGAACAGGCGGCGCCACAGGGGGGCTTCCTTGCGGCGGTATCCGCGCGAAAGGATGGCGACCTTACGGCCCTCGGCCGCGAGAGTGCGGGCGAATATCTCGGTTACTGGCGTCTTGCCAGTTCCGCCTGCGGTGACGTTGCCTATCGAAATCACCTGAATCCCGAGCGGATACCTGCGCAGAAGCCCGATTCTGTACATCAGCATCCGCACCGACACGACGGCTGCAAAAACGACGCTGAGGGCGCGCAGGCAGGCAAGCAGCACCTTGATCCCCGTCGGCTGGTCCCTGTCTGCGCCCTTTTCCTGTATCAGGCGCACCAGGTAGTTTTCGAGCTTCTCGAATCCGCTCTGGCGGGCTTTGCGCATGTCATCTCGGCGAGAAGATTCCTGACGGGCCGAACGCGCGAAGGTAGATGTAGAAGCCCACGGAGTAGTCTTCTTCGTAATGGTATCCGTAGATCGTGCGGAAGTCGTTGTCATACTCGAAAAAGAGCCTGAACCCAAGGCAGTCCGTCAGGTAGTCAACCCAGAAACCGACTGTGTCCAGATCGTTGTCGCGCACGTCCCAGCGCATGTGCGGGCCGACAGCGAGCCAGTCGCACACTTGATACTCTGCGGAAAGGTCGAGAATCCGCATCCTGGCGAGATTCATGGCGTCTTCCGGCATCTGCACCGGATCGTAAGGTATGGACGAAAAATCCCAGTAGCGGTGGTCTCGCATCGTGTACGCAATGTTGTAGCGCAAGTCCTTCGTGACCTTATGCCCCCACGAGACGCTGCCATATGCGATGCGATCACGCTCCGAGTCGTATTCGGCACGGGCACCGAGGGCAGTGTCGTCGAAAGGAGACCACTTGAGCCTTGCGCCCGGAACATATTCGCATTTGTCGTCGCCGTAGTTAGGCGAACCCGGCGATGCAAGACGGTGCATCTCGTCTCTTCCTGTGTACGAAGCCCTGTTGAACTGAACGGCTGCGTAGACGTCCAGCTCCACGACGCGGCGCATGCGCCCGTTGTCCTGAAGGCGGCTCCAGACCTGGCGAAAGCCCGGCGTTATGCCATAGTAGGAATAGGGAAGATTCCTGGACCTGCCGGCGAACTGGTCCTCCCAGGTAAGGGAAGAGTCGAGGTTGTCGAACACGTACGGCCTCTCATTTGCCCTAAGCCCGTCATACCAGGCTTCCTGCGCCAACACGTCGAGATAAGGCTCCGCCATGTGGCGCCAGACGTCGTCTATCCACGCCGTGCCCCTAGCCGCGAACGTAACGCCGGCCTCTCCAATGAACCTGGTCAAGCCGCCCATGTCGTGCGCACGTCTGAATCCGGTAACGTCCGTCTCGCCGCCCTCGTTCCAGTAGGTAACTCGCCCTCCCGCCCTTGGCACCACGGAAAGGATGTCGTCAAAGGCCCTGAACGGCGCGGAAAAACGGTGGTAGGAATCTACGCGGAAAGCCTCGTAGGACGCCCACAACGCTGGATTGACGCCGAAGACGGAAGCCTCGCCAGCCCCGTACTTGGCATAGTTGCGCATCAGGTAGCCAATGCGATTCCTCGACTCATAGGTCACGGGCAGCCCGAACACAGGAGTGGGATTGACGTCGAAATAGACCTCTGGCAGCCTTTCCGAAAGGGAATAGAACCGGTTGAGCCTGCCTGAGGCCTCGACGCCAAATGAAAAGCTGTTTTCAAGGTGTTCCCAGAAAACTCCGCTGTTCTCGAAGGAAAGCCACTGGCTCTTCAGGTTGAAAAACGACTTTCTCTCGAAATCGTCCCTCACGAACGAATCGGAGTAGTGCGACCCGCGCAAACGGACTACGTCCCGCTCCGTCGCAAACCACTTGTGCGCAACGGAAAAGAGATACCGCTCGCTCTTTACGTTGCTGCCAAAGTTGCCATGGTCCCCGCCAATGCCGTATCTTCTCTGGGCATCCCTGTCCCAGGCATAGTAGACATTGAAAGATCCGCCACCGAATTCACCGAGATTCCACCACAGGTCCTCTCCCAGCGCCAGCCCGTTCTTGTAGCGCATGTCGAAACGGGTGTCGCCGCGAAGCCACCAGGTGTTTTCCCCATGCGACGGATCGCCCAAGATGTCGTAGCGGTACTTGGTGAGAAGGTATGCGCCCCAT
>JBGUVV010000286.1:0-12980 GCA_045220525.1 Kiritimatiellia bacterium | reverse complement strand
TACGCGACGGGCTACATGGCCAACGTAGGAGTCATCTCGGCTCTTGCGAAGAAGGGCGACGTGATCTTTTCCGACGAGCTAAACCATGCGTCGATAATCGACGGCTGCCGGCTTTCCGGCGCTGATGTTGTAATCTACCGTCACGGCGACATGGACGATCTTGAGGGCAAGATGGCCGCATTCTCCGACAGGCGGCGCAGGATTGCCGTTTCAGACGGCGTATTCTCGATGGACGGTGATGTTCTCGATCTGCCGCGCTTTGTCGGCATATGCGAGAGGCACGATGCGTTTTCCATAGTTGACGAAGCGCATGCGACTGGAGTCGTCGGCGCAACGGGAAGGGGGCTTGCGGAGCATTTCGGATGCGCAAAGCCAGATATCACAATCGGGACTCTCTCAAAGGCCCTTGGTTCGGAGGGCGGCTTCGCCTGCGTTTCGCATGCTCTTGCCGAGTATCTCCGCAACAAGTCGAGGCCGTTTGTGTTTTCAACGGCGCCATCCCCTGGCACGGTGGCGGCAGGAGACGCCGCGCTTACGATTCTCGAGAACGAGCCTTGGCGAGTGGCGCGTCTCGCGGAAAACGTCGCGTTCTTCGTCGGGGAGCTTGCAAAGCGCGGCATCAAGGTCGCTACAGGCTCTGCCATCGTGCCCATCCCCGTCGGCGACGAGCGCCGTGCGTCCGCCGCCGCCGCGTCGCTTGAGAAGAAGGGCTTTGTCGTTTCCGGCATACGCTATCCGACGGTGCCAATGTGCGCCGCCCGCCTCAGGGCGGCCGTGTCGAGCGTCCACGGGAAAGACCAGCTTGCCGCCGCCGCCGCCGCAATCGCCGAAACCCTCGCCTTGAAAGGAGGATTGATCTGATGCCAAGAAAGAATCTACCAAAGCATATGCCCGCTGATCCTCAGAAGTCATCTGCGGCGCAGTTCCTTACATACATCGCCTCTACTGGTGCTGGCGGCGAGAAATACGAAATCCGCTATGAGGACGAGAACATATGGATGAGCCAGAAGATGCTTGCAGCGGTGTATGGGGTAGAAGTAAATTCGATAAATTACCACATAAAGAAGATTTTTGCCGATGCAGAACTGGACGAAGGGTCAGTTATTCGAAAAATTCGAATAACTGGATCAGATGGCAAATCATACTCTGTCAACCATTACAATCTGCAAGTTGTAATTGCACTCGGTTTCAAAATCGACAACGAGCGTGCGGTGCAGTTCCGAAAGTGGGCGAATCAAATTGTCGGAGATTACACTATCCGTGGCTATGTGATGGACAAGGAGCGGTTCAAGAAGGGGTCTCCGCTTTCGAGCGAGTATTTCGAGCATTTGCTTGAAGATATCCGCGAGATCCGACTAAGCGAACGAAAATTTTATCAGAAGATAACAGACCTTTATGCCACAGCCGTTGACTATGATGGAACTGCCCTTCGAACGCGCAGGTTCTTTGCCACCGTTCAAAACAAGATGCATCGGGCTGTCAACGGGCTTTCCGCCGCACAAATCATCTATTCACGGGCTGATGCCGAAAAAGAGCACATGGGATTGACTTCTTGGGAGAAGGCTCCCCTCGGCAAAATTCGCAAGAGCGATGTCGTGATAGCCAAAAACTACCTTAAAGAGAATGAGCTAGAAATGCTTGAGCGGATGGTCAACGCCTATTTGGAATTTGCCGAAGGCCGCGCAAAGCTTCATATTCCGATGACTATGGAGGATTGGGAGAAGCGTCTTGATAAATTCATCTCGATTTGGGACGGGCCTATTACACTGGAACAGGTCGAGAATGTTGCTTCTGAGATTGCGCAAAGTCATGCAGAATCTGAGTTTGAAAAATACCGTGTCGTTCAGGATAGGCTCTTCATGAGCGATTACGACAGGTATCTGTTGGCGCTGGAGGAGGAAGCCAAGAGAGCCAACAAATGAGGGTAGGCCGAGAGACGTTTACATTTTTCCGGCAATGATGTAAAATATGCGTTGCCGATGTTTTAGCCACGCACAAGGAGAATGCCATGACGACATACAAGACGACGGGAACGTGTTCGCGCGAGATTAACTACGAGGTCGAGAACGGCGTTGTCGTCAAGTGCGAGTTCGTTGGTGGGTGCCCGGGAAACACCAAGGGCGTCGCAAAGCTCGTCGTCGGCCGCAAGGTCGAGGATGTGATCGCGCTTCTAAAAGGCATACCGTGCCGCAACGGGACCTCCTGCCCCGACCAGCTGGCCCGCGCTCTTGAGCAGACAATCCGGCCGATCGCATGAGCGATGCTGACAATCGACGGCTGACGTTCGGCAGGGTGTGCGTCGCCTTCGTGCCGCTCGTGGCACTAATAGGAATGATTGTCGTCGGCGTCTCCGTCTTCGGACGCGATGTCGGCGACGGGCCGAGCCAGATTTCGCTCGTCTTTGCGACGGCCCTCGCGGCCATCCTGGCAATCGCGTCGGGCGGTGCGTCATGGTCTGCGCTTGAAAACGGCATTACATCGTCCATCTCAAAGGCTGGAGTCTCGATAATGATCCTATTCATGATCGGAATGCTTTCCGGCGCGTGGATGATCGGCGGCGTGGTGCCTACGCTGATATGCTATGGTGTGAAGATAATGAACCCACACCTTTTCCTTGTGTGCACATGCGTCATCTGCGCCATCGTGTCCCTGATGACAGGCTCGTCGTGGACGACTGTGGCGACGATAGGAGTTGCGCTTCTCGGCATTGGCACTGCGCTTGGCGTGCCTGTGGCGTGGAGCGCGGGAGCGATCATCTCCGGGGCGTATTTTGGCGACAAGCTTTCGCCCTTGAGCGACACCACGATCCTGGCGAGCTCCTCGACGGGAACGGAGCTCTTCGTCCACATTAGGTACATGCTTTTCACCACGATTCCGTCGATGACGCTGACGCTGGCAATATTCCTCGCGGCGGGGTTCTTCCTCGCCGATGCCGCCGCGGTCAACGTGCAGGAGTTTTCTGGCGGGCTTTCGCGCACGTTCAACATCACGCCATGGACGTTGCTTGTGCCGCTTGCGACTGGGGTTCTCATCGCCATGCGCATGCCGTCGCTGGCGGTGCTTTTCCTCTCCGCGCTCATGGGCGGCGTCTCTGCCGTGGTTCTCCAAGGCGACGTTCTCCTGTCCGTGGCCGGCGAGAGCGCGCCGTCCGTTGCAGGATACTACAAGGCCCTTATGACCACTTTCTTTGCGCCGACGCACATCGCCACCGGGAACGAGGTCTTAGACCGCCTCGTCTCGACGCGCGGCATGTCGGGCATGCTCTCTACGGTGTGGCTGATTCTCTGCGCCGTCTCTTTCGGCGGCGTCATGTACGCTGGCGGCATGCTGAGGACGATAGCCGACGTCGCCCTCGCCGGAGTCCGTGGCGTCGCCGACCTCGTGGGGGCCACCGCCTTGACGGGATCCGTAATGAACGTCGCGACGGGCGACCAGTACATATCCATTCTCATCACTGCCGACATGTTCCGCGACGCATACCGCGGAAGGGGGCTTGAGTCGCGCCTTCTTTCGCGCACCATCGAGGATTCAAGCACGGTCACTTCGGTGCTTGTGCCGTGGAACACGTGCGCCATGGCGCAGTCGGCTTCGCTGGGAGTAGCGACTACCGTGTATCTGCCGTTTTGCTTCTTTAACATTATAAGCCCGTTCATGAGCGTCATTGTCGCGGCGATTGGCTGGAAGATCATCCGCAGAGACTCCTGCCCGGCGACTCCCCGGGGGAATGGCGTCTCGCTACGTTCGCCTGCTTAAGGCCTGGCTTTGGCGGTAGGCCCGCATTGTCATGCCGCAAGTGCGTTTGAATAGGCGTTCGAGTTGATTTTGAGAGACATATCCGACGAGGCTTGGAATTTCGCAGATTTGGATTGATTCATCCGCTAAGGCACGTTGCGCCAGCTCTATGCGGACATCCTGAAGTTCTTCGCCGATGGTCTTTCCTGTCGCGGCCTTGAATGCAAGCTCTACGCCGCGTCGCTGCCGCCCGGTCTCATGGATGACATCGGCTGCCGATATTCCAGACGCAGCACGTGTGCGGATGAACTCGCGCATTTGCGTGACAAGTGCATTTGGCTTCAGCTGAAGGCGGGTACTTGATCTCTCCGCGACGCCGAGGTCGCCGTAATAGGCAGTGGAACGCCGTGCCGATTTTGGGTTGTTGATCCGCTTTTCGAGCAGGGCACAGCCAAGCATGCCGCCATGGAAGAAGTCTGGAATGATGCTGGAGAGCGTGACAGGCGCATTCTCGCAACTGTCTTCGTCGTTGTCTACGCCGAGAATGGCGATGTCGTCCGGAACCTGCAACCCTGCGGCAAGGGCGGCTGCAAGGACGCTTTCGGCCGTCTTGTCGTTGGCCGCGAAGATCGCGCAGGGAAGGTCGAGTCCCTTGATCCAGCGCATAAGGTTCATCTGCTCTACGATGGGATTGTCCGCAGGACGCATGACGTCGCAAACGGAGCACTTGAATCCAAACCGGGAGACGATCTTCATGAAGTGCTCGCCGCGTATCCGCGACCATGGCGCGTTTGTCGGGTCGCCGACGAACGCATAGAACCGTCCGGCAAGCTTCAGCAACTCGTGTGCGGCCATCTTGCCGGTCGCCTCGGAATCATGGCGGACTGTCCAGACCTCCCCAACGGCGTTTTGGGGACTGATGTGGACGCAGACGCTGCGCTTCGGAAACAAGTCCGGGGGCAGGTAATAGCTCAGGAACCCCGCCGGATGCCATTCACTGAGCAATTCGTGAATGCTGGCGGCCGTATGGTCAAGTTCAATTGTCCTAACGGCCCACCCGCGTTCTCGTGCAGCATAGGCAATGCCTTTCATCACGGATCGGAAGCCAAACGTTGCGTGGTTTGTGAAAACGCAGATAGATGTCTCTTTTGGATGCATAGTAGGTATTATACCAAATATGAGTTCGCAAAAGGGTGGAAAATTAAGATGCAAAAAGGTGAATAAATGTCTATTGGTTTTGATATACTACGCAAAGTATGAACACGAAAGGATTAGTCTTGACGGGTGTGGCTATGCTTATGGCGTATCCGCTCGTGGCGCAGCAGATTGAGTTCTCGAAAGAGAAGAAGGCTGTTGTCAGGCATTACGGATTTCCGGGGAACCACCGCGAGGAATCGATGTGGAGCGCGGTATATGGGGCGAAAAGCGGAAAGATATACATTGGTCTGTGTACGCATGCCGAGGCCGCGCACTTCTACGAGTTCGACCCCGCCACGGAGACGATGCGGCATATCGTCGATCTTACCGAGCTTCACGGCGAGCGCGGCGAGGGTATCAACACGAACGGCAAGATCCACGTTCGCATGGGCGAGGACAACGACGGCAATGTCTATTTCGGTTCGCTAAACGAGGATACTGGCCCCGAATGCATCGACCCTTCCAGCTATCTCGGCGCCTTTTGGTACCGCTACAGTCCGAAGACCGACAAGGTTGAAGTGCTTGGCAAGATCAGCCGCCACTTCGGGCTTCTCGGAATGGTGATGGATCCGAAGTACCTGCGGCTCTACGGACTTGCCGAGGACGGCCATCTCTACATGCACGACATTGCGGGCAAGTACACTCGCGACCTTGGCAAGGTGGACGACTGGGACATCTGCCGCACGATCTTTGCGGATGACGAAGGCAACGTATATGGATCGTTTCCCGTTGCCCAGATATGGAAGTATGACGTGAGGAAGGACGAGGTGATAGACCTGCCCAACATTCGCCTTTCGATTGACAACCGCATTCTGCCGCGCACGATGTCGAAGCCAATGATCGACCGCAAGATGATATGGCGCGTCATCGAGTGGGATCCGGTCGATAAGTGCGCCTACGGCGTCATCGGCGGAAACTCTATGCTCTTCCGCTACGACGTCCACGACGGCGCGGAGGGCCGCCTCGACTACATAATCCCGCTCACCGCCCCGCAGTATTGGAACGAGGCGAACGTCCGCCAGATTCCATTTGCGACGCTGGCGCTGACGATTGCGCCGGACCACCGCCTCTATTTTGCGCCGACCGCTTCCGGATCGTTCGACTATGTCGGCACTTCGTGGGATGTCCACGACGAGGAGGCCTTCCAGGCTAAGCTCGCCGGTGGCTACTTCCCGCCGGTATCCTACCTGATTCGCTACGACTTCCAGAAGAAGCGGCGCGAGGCACTGGGATTGATGGTGACGGAGAACGGGAGCCTCTGCTTTGGCCTTGGCGGAGCGTGCTCTGGGCAGAAGGACGGCAAGATCTACTTTGTCGGAGCCGTGGAGGAAAAAGATCCTGCAAAGGAAGTGGGGAAGGTCGGCCGCCGCTGGCCGTTCTCGATGGGCTTGGTGGCGTACGACCCCGCAAAAGAAATGTAAAATGGAAAGTGTAGAGTGTAAAATGAAAATCGCGTCTCTTGTCGTCATTGTCGCCCTCCCCGCCTTTGCCCAGAAGTGTGTGAATCCTCATTTTGACGCGCAGCGGCTCGACTTCCGCGACCTCGGCTACCCGGGCGCGACGGAAATCACCGCCGACTCCTCGCCGATAACTGCGCTTGCGGCGCATTCGAACGGAAAGGCGTATGGCGCGACGAGCGGCAAGCGCTCACACCTTTTCGTGTGGGATGCGCGCGTCAACAAGGTCTTCCCGCTTGGTCGGTTGCCGGAGACGCAAAAGGGCGTAAGGTCGTGCATTGCAGAAGGGAAGGGCGGCTTGCTCTATGTATGCTCGGGCCTTAACGAGACGGAGCTCCTCCTCCTTTCGCGCGACATGCCGCAGGGGCGCCGGGCAATCGAGCGCCAGCTGTGGAAGGACATCGAAGGCCGCTATGACGGTTTCGAGGGCGGGCACGTCTATGCATACGATCCAAGGAAGTCCGACGCGGCGGTCTATCTCGAAGATGCCATGGCCGACCTTGTCGATCTCGGAATCCCTGTTCCCGGCGATTCGATCTATGCGATGGCAATGAATGCCGAGAAGACGAAAATCTACGGGATTTCCTATCCGCATGCGGAGTTCTTCGAGTATGACGTCGGCGCGAAATCGTTCAAGCGCCACGGCAAATGGATGGATAAGCTTTCCTATCCCGGCCCGGAGCGCAGTTGGCGCGGCGTGCCGCGGGCATTGGCCGTCGATGCGGACGGAGTTGTGTGGTCGTCCGGCGACGACGGGCTTCTCAGGTTCTACGATCCGCGAATCTGCGAGTTCGGCGGCACGATGATGCGCATCCCCGGCGAATACTGGGAGACCCAGGCATGCAACGCCTTTCCGGTTGTGGAGCAGATATTCGTTCGCGAGGACGGAACATTCGTCGGCACGACGTCCGACGGATTCGTGTTCACGGCTCGTCCCAACGAAAACCGTCTTTCCAGCTGGGGCAAGCCGCGCGTGGAAAGGCGCATCCGAGCATCGTCGCTCGGCAAGGACGGCCGGCTCTACATGATCGCGGGCGAGAAGGACAACGTCTGCCGGCTGTTCTCGTTCGACAAAAATGACGGCTATCTCGACTGGGGCGTCCTTGGAGTGGATCGTTCGCCCTACTATGCCAAGATCGCCTACCAGTTCGACGCGATGGCGACGGCGGCGGACGGCACGATCCTCATCGGCGAAAGCGACCGCCGAGCGAAGTTGTTCCTGTTCGTCCCGGGCGCCGAGGTAATGCCCGGGGTGCTTAACCCAACCAATCCCAGATGACAACGCCTTTACTTGCCGCAATCCTGACGCTCACCAACCTCTGCGGGTCGGTGAGCGTTGACACGCTTGGGGCGAGGGTCGTCTCGTACATTCCGGCTGGCGGATGCGAAGTGTTCTTTATGTCCGAGACAGGTACTGGCGGCATGCCTCTTTGCTGGCCTTGGTTTGCGGGGTTGGGGCCAACCGCCGAATCTCGGCGACATGGCGTTGCGCGTTACTGCGATTTCACTGTAGTCGCCAATACATGCCATTCTCCTTCCAACTCCGAGCTGACGCTGCGCCTTGAGTCCGATGCCGAAACGAGGCGCAGTTTTCCCGGCGACTTTGCGCTGACGGTGTCAATTCGCCTTGCCGAGCGTCTTTATGTTTCGATGAATGGCGAAAACACGGGGAATTCCCCGTTTGAGGTAACAGAGGCGCTCCATCCTTATTTCGTCGTTCGCGACTCTGCGAAATGTGTGGTGGACGGGCTGGGCGCTCCGGAATACAGCTTGGAGGACTCTGTTTCCGGACGGAGGATCTTCTTCGCGGATGAAGGCGGCAAGGACCGTCGCGTATGGAGGCCAGGTCCTTCGAGCCATCTGTCCAAGACAGTCTCTTCGCTTGCCGCTGGCGATTGGAAGAGGTTCGTCTGCGTAGAGAGCGGCAATATGAAACCAGAGAGCGCATATGTCCTAAGGCCGGGCGAACGTCATACGTTAACGCGTGTGATCCATCTGGCATCGGTGTGTGACAATGCAAAGTCGCCTGTTGCTGAATATGTGGCGGCGCTCTCCGCTCCGGTTCTTGAGACGAGTGAGCGGTACGCGTCGTGGGATGCATTCTATGAGAGGCTGTTTTCCCTCGACGCGAATGCCGACGGTGCATGGGCGAAGATCGCGACGCTCACCGACTTCGACGAGCGTCGCGCAGACTTGCGCAGGAAAATGATCGAACGGATAGGCGGCTTCCCCGACAGGACGCCCCTAAACGCCAAGGTGACGGGTGTCCTGCGGCGTAGCGGCTACCGAGTCGAGAAGGTGCTTTTCGAGAGCCGTCCAGGGGCGTTTGTGACGGCCAATTTGTATTTGCCGGATGATTCGCGATTTCGTCCGCCCTATCATGCGGCCGTAGAAGTATGCGGACATTCCGGCAGCGGCAAGCATTCGCCAAACTACCAGCGCCTCGCCGTGCTGTCTGCAAGAAACGGCATGGTGGCTTTTGTCGTTGATCCCCTTGGCCAGGGCGAGCGGCGCCAGTCGCCAGAGGAGGATGCAAACGAAGGCTCGCCGGTCATCAACCACCTGCGCGTCGGAGTCAATGCCGTGCTGCTTGGGCGGAACCTCGCCGCGTTCGAGATATGGGACGCCATGCGGGCGCTCGACTATCTTGATACGCGTTCTGACATTCGGCATGACGGCTATGGGGCGATGGGCAATTCCGGCGGCGGCACGCAAAGCGTGATGCTTTCCTCTTTTGACGACCGCGTAAAGGCGACGGCGACGAGCTGCTTCCTCTGCAACTTGCGGGAGCAGGCTATGTGGCGGCTCCTTGCGGACAGCGAACAGTTGATATTTGGGCAGCTTGCCGACGGGCTCAACCATGCCGCCTATCCGCTTCTTGGCGGGAATCCGCTTATGATGCTTGCGCGCCGCGACGACATGATACCGTATTCCGGTACGTTGGCGACAGCTCGGCTGTTGCAGGATGTCGGGCGGAACATAGGGCGGACGGACTGGTATTCCTTTTCCAGCAGCCCCGGTCCCCACGGATACAACGAAGAGCTGATGCGGCAGACAGTATGCTTTCTTGTCCGGCGGCTGCGCGGTGATGCGGCGGTATTCGACGAGCCGGAGTACGATGAAACGAAGCAGGATTTCGGCCCAGACGAAAGGGACGCGTGGGTTGTGCCAGAAGGGCGTGTGCAGTCGATAGAGGGGTTCAAGAGCGTATATTCCTATCTGCAGGACGAACTTGACGCGGCACTTGAGGCACGCGGCGACATGACGCGTCCCGAGCGCGCTAGGATGGTTCGCGCTGCGGCGGACATCGACGAAAGCCGCGTAGGCGCACGGACGGTAGTTTCTGAGTCGGCGCTTGCCGACGGAACAAAGGTCGTTCGGGCGTTCTACGAGACCTCCGAAGGATACAAGATGCCCGTCGTAGAACTTGTTCCTCATGGTGCAGAACGGTATCAGCCGCTTGTCTTGGCGATTGACGGGCCGAGGACGAACTGCGCGGAACTTGTCCGGGCGAACGGGAAGCGAGCGGTTTTCATCCCTGATCTCTGCGCTTGCGGCGAAATCGGCGCGGCGCGTCATCATTATGCCTGTCCGCACGACGACGAAGAGACGGCGAAGATGCTTTACCTCCTGGGTTCTTCGCTCGTCGGACGCCGCGCCGGGGAGCTAATTGCGCTTGGCAAGGAGGCGAAGCGCAGGTTTGGTAAGAATCCGACCGTCGTGACTACGGGACGCCTTGCCGTTGCCGCCGCACACGCGATAGCGGCTGAGCCGGGGCTCTTCACAGACCATGATTTCATTGATCCCCCGCCGTCCTGGGAGAATGCGATTCGCATGCGCGCCCAGTCTCTTTATTCCACGTCTGTACACGGCGCAATGCTAAAGTACGACTGGGTTGACCTGTGCGAAGGCAACTGACGTTGGGGCGTCGGTTTGCAACGATTGCGTTATGTGTCGAGCAGGTGCTTCCGGATGGCGATGGCGGTAGCTTCGGTGCGGTTGGCGGCGCCGATCTTCTGGAGGATCGCCCTTACGTGGTCGTTCACGCCGTCCTGGCGGATGCCTAGCTGGTTTGCGATGTCGCGGTCTGTGAGGCCGCGTACCATTTTCCGTATGGCCCGCACAAGCTCGGAGTTGTCCGCGTTCTTCAGAATTGCACCCTTTGCTCTCGGTCCAGGGCGAATTATGCCATAAATCGCATTGCCTCGCCGGATCCCCGCGCACCCCGTAGAAATAGGGGTGACAAGACGTGGCCTTATTTGATAAAATTCAACATGAAAAGGTTTAATGGACTTTAAGGAGATGCTATGCAACACCATCGCATATTCGTGACATTTGCCATTCTCGCGGTAATGATTGGTCTATCGTCGCAGTCGCAGGCGGGAACATACTGCTGGACCAATGCGCGTGGCGACGGCGACTGGACTAAGCCCGGCAACTTCGTCGCCGTTTTGGCGATGAAATGGCACCCCGGCGGCCATGTGGAATATATCGCGCATCAGGGCGAGGAGGCACTTGCGCCAAGTCACTCTAGGGCGGCGTATCGTCTTGCGGCGGCGCATGGGCTTGACTGGCTGAAGCTTGACGTGCGCGAGACAAAGGACGGCCACGTTGTCCTTCAGCATGATGCAACTCTCAAGGCCACGATGGGCTGGGACGCGAAGATATCCGGCCTCACGCTCGCCGAGATCGTCGCAAAGGGCCGGTGCCGCACGCGTACGGCATACACGAACGAGACAATCACCACGCTCACGGACGCGTTGGAGATTGCGAAGGGGATGCGCAAGGGTCTCTGGATCGACTTCAAGCACTTTACGCCGAAGTTCGCGGCGAAGGTCTTCGCCAAGGTCGCCGCCGCCGGATACGGAGACGACCGCCTCATGGTAGCGACGTGGAACCGCAAGGCCCTCAAGTGGGTTCGGGACAATCGGCCGGGTGTAAGGCGTATCGCGCACACCTACATACAAAAGGACAACGGCGGCTTTCGCGTAAACGCCCCAGCATCAGGCGAGGGCGGCGATGTCGTCTGCGCCACGGAAGCGGAGGTGGCGGAAGCCTTGGACGCGCACGGCAAGGCGCTGGGGCTCCACGGCTTCAACCTGCCCGCGCCGACATACACGAAACGCAAAGGAGGCTACGACACGACGCCTTGGCTGATCGCCGAGATGCACCGCCGTGGCTACTGGGTCTCGATATGGTTTGTCAACAACGCGGCGGCGGGCGAGTTCTACCGCAAGGCAGGCGCTGACGCGTTCGTGACCAACTGCAAGGCGAATACGTTCCCTGAGGACGGCAAGGGCGAGGTCGTCGTCTCGCGCGACTTTGGCTTCGACCCCGTGGACTCCACGCGCTTCCTGCAGGCGGCGCTTTCGAGCGGCGCGGAGAAGATCGTCGTCGACAGGCAGGCGTCCGACTGGGTGGCGACGCCGCTCAAGGGAGCCTCGAACCAGACGGTCGTCTTCGAAGACGGCGTCGTACTGCGCGCAAAGCCTGGCGAATTCCACGGTCGCACGGACTGTCTCATGAGCTATGTCGGCTGCACGAACGTGACGCTGACGGGCTACGGCGCGACGTTGAAGATGGAGCGCGCCGCCTACGACAGGCCGCCGTATTCGAAGAGCGAGCACCGCCATACGCTTAGCATACGCGGCGGGCGCGACATCCGCGTCGAGGGGCTGACTTGCACGGAGTCGGGCGGCGACGGCGTGTATCTCGTCGCCCTCCGGCTTGGAAAGGGCGTTGTGCTGCCTCCGGAAAACATCACTCTCAAGGACATGAAGTGCGTCCGCAACTACCGGCAGGGCCTGAGCGTCATCGCCGTGAAGGGGCTCCTCTGCGACAACTGCGACTTTTCCGAGACGCTTGGAACGCCGCCAGAGTCAGGCATAGACTTCGAGCCGAACCATCCCGACGAAGTCCTGCAGGACATAGTCGTGCGCAACTGCCGCTCCGAGAACAACAAGGGCCGCGGCTTCGAGTTCTATCTCGGGAATCTAAACTCGCACTCCGCCCCCGTTACGGCGCGCTTCGAGAACTGCGTTACGCGCGGCAACGTGAACGGCTTCGCATACTTGCAGAGGCGGTCGAAGTTCAACGACCTTCCTGAGGGGGGCAAGGTTGAGCTTTCCGGTTGCACGTTCGAGCGTTCGTCGCATGCAGGGGTGGTGATCATCGACAAGCCGGCGACGTCGGCGGAAATATCCTTCAGTAACTGCCGCCTCGTCGACTGCTGCACGGTTTCTACGAATGGACCAGATGTGAGGATCCTGACGCGCCTCTGGGATACGCCGCCTGTAAGCGGCGTCGATTTCAGCGGGCTCGAGATATGCCAGCCTTTTCCACGCCAGAAGTTTTCCGAACAGGAAACTGACTGGACCGCTCCAGGCGTCACGGTGCCGCGCCTTGCCGAGATCGCAAAGCCATGCAATGGGGTGGATCCGTTGCTGTCGAATGTGCGCGTCGTCGATCCCGCTCCGGGCGAGAAATATGCGCTGCAGGGCGTTGCCCCGGCGGGGGCGGGCAAGTTCGCCTTCCATGTTGACCGTCCACGCAAGGTGCGCCTGCTCGCCAAGCTGGAACGGCTATCAAAGCGCC
>JBGUVV010000285.1:0-2586 GCA_045220525.1 Kiritimatiellia bacterium | reverse complement strand
GACGCACAGGCGCGAGAAGTTCGGCAAATACCTCAGGAACGAGTTCGACAGGCGGTTCGCGACGCGCCCGGAAACCGTCCTGTACATCACCGACGGGAGCAAATGGCTGCATACCGTCCACGACAGCGACTTCCCGTTCGCCATCGAGATCCTCGACGTCTACCATGCCGTCGAACACCTCAAGCCGCTGATGCTCGGGCTCGGAATCAAGGAAGGATCGAAGGAATGGAAGTGCCGCCACCACTACTGGTCCGAACGCATCAAGTCGGGCAAGGTCCAGGGCGTGCTCGACTACATCTGGAAGAACATGCGCAACAGGCTCGGCAAGGACGCGATGCGCGAATTCAAGTACTATCGCGGCAATGCCGGGAGAATGAAGTACGACGAATACCGGGCCAACGGCTGGTTCATCGGCTCGGGCGTCATCGAAAGCGGATGCAAGACCGTCATCGGCCAGCGCTTCAAGCAGTCGGGCATGATCTGGTCGCTCAAGGGCGCCAAGGCGCTTCTTCCGCTCCGCACGCTCTACAAGTCAAACCGGCTCGACGAGTTCTTCGACTATCTCGTCAAGGATCTTCCACAGGTCGACTGCGCGGCATGAGCTTTGCGCCCTTTGCGTTCTCTGCGGCTAAAACCCCTTGACTCTGCATAAATATCTCGTTGCACCCGCAAGAAGCGGCAGAAACTTTCAGCCCGCCCCACGACGAGGTGGGACGAGCTGATGACGGTAAAATAACCAACCAGCGCAACGAACACGAAAAGAAACATCATCGCCAGTCCCAATGGTGATGCGTGGTTAGGTCGCCGTCTTGCCGCCGGTAAGCGTCTCCGCAATGTTGAGATAGCATGACCGGATACGGTCGTATGCGTTGAGGATATCCAGTTCAGCCAGAACGCGCAGGGGCGAGGTAGGGTCGTCCGGCCCTACGCGGTTGAGCTGTCTCTGTCGGGTCGCACGTATGTCTGCGGCGAGTTTCTCGGATTCGGACTGGACTGCCAGAAGGTCAAATGCCGGACGCGGCGATTTGATGTACTCAGAGATGCCGTGCGCGAACGGCACGACACGACTATGAACCGAAAGAAGCGCCTTCTGGGACACATGCGAGAAGTTCTGTCCGCCCTTGCGGAGCCGACGGACGGCCTTTACGATGTCCGCAGCCTCGTCGGAGATGGTTTCAAGTTCGTCGGAAAGCCTCATCAGCCGCTTTACGCGCAACGCAACATCTGTCGGCGCACGCTTGATTATAATCTTTCCAAGAAACTCCGTCACTTCGCGCTGAACGTTGTCAAGGACGTCTTCACGATGCAGGATGTGTTCCTCTGTGCGTTCCGTGGCTTCGCCAGATAGGACATCCTTGACTCCTGCAAGGAGTTCAAGGTCGCTGTCGCGCATGAACTGGACTTCGAGAAGCACTTGGTCGCACGCGATGATCGGCGAGAGCCAAGGCGTCATTTTGAGTGCGCTCAGATGAGGCTTCTCCGCCGCGTCAGCCTTGATGACATATTCGACGAGACGGGCAAACTGCTTCGAGAACGGAAGGAATAATACGGTCGTAATCACGTTGAAAAGCGTATGTACCGCCGCTATGGGCGCGGCGATGTGCGGATATGATGCGACGCCGTTCTCCATGACGGAATCCATGTAATGGGGGAAGAACGATGTGACGGCGGGGAGAAGCACCGGAACAAAGAACGGAATTATCAGGATCGTTCCACAAACATTGAAGAGGGTGTGGGCAAGGGCTGTCTGCCGTGCCACAGACGAACCATTGAGTGCGGCGAGCCACGCCGTCACCGTCGTGCCGATGTTCATTCCAAACACGGTGACCGCCGCCGTCTCGAAACTCAACATCCCTTGCTGCGTAAGCGTGATGACGATTGCCGACATCGCGGAGGACGACTGCACCACGGCAGTAAACACGAGCGAAAGGAGAACACACTTTGCGAATCCCCACGCCGTAGTCGCGTCCAGCGACTTGAAGACTTCCATGACTTCCGGCATGACCTGCGCCGGTCTTGTGCCCTCCTTCATCCAGTAGAGACCCATGAAAATGCATCCAAGACCCATGAGCACGAGGCCGATGTTGTGCAGCCTCTCGCCCCGCTGGAAGAAGTAGAATGCCGCGCCCATACCGATGACGAACAATCCGAGCATATTCACGTCCGGCGCAAAGGCAATGAGCCATGCCGTGGCCGTCGTGCCGATGTTCGAGCCGATGATCACGTTGATCGCCTGTGTGAGGTTCAGGAGGCCCGAAGATACGAACCCCACGACCATCACTGTGATGATCGACGACGACTGGACAATCACGGTCGAGACGATGCCCGTCCCCACTCCCGCCAAGCGATGCGTCGTCGCAAGCGACATGAACCGCCTCAGGCCAGACCCGCTCACGGCCTGCAGCCCTTCGGAAAGATGTTTCATGCCGAGCAGGAACGTACCCAGCCCACCGCCGACTACAACCAGTATTGACAATAGTTCTTTCATGGCGACATCCTTGCTTATCTGTGTTCCATCAGCCAGTTCAAAAGGTAAAGCAAGGCGACCGTGGCGATGCCTATGCCGATTTCAATTCTTCTTCGGGT
>JBGUVV010000284.1:0-4028 GCA_045220525.1 Kiritimatiellia bacterium | reverse complement strand
GTCGGTATGCACGGAGCATACGTTCCGCCCTGGTCTGCACGGCAGGGATATCGTGACGAGCGGCAGGGAGAGTTCGCGGATGTGCTCGATGGCGTCCTCTACGCCGAGGGCGCCGACAACAAACGCGCATACGCCGTCCTTCACCGCGTCGTCGACGTACTTTCGCGTGAGCTCGCGTCCGTCGTCCATGATCCGCAGCATGATGTTTCCGCGCTCCGTCGCCGCCCTGTATATTCCGCACAGCTTTCTCATTCGCGAAATGAGCGACCTTTCCAGGGCGACAAGAACCTCGAACGTCCTAATTTTGTTCTTCATGTTGAACAGTATATCATATCATTTCCTAAAACGATAGAAGATATTTCCTATAAAGATATGTACAATCGTGTATAATATGTGCTATGAAAATGAGCAGGAGAAGTTTCATGGTCGCTGGGCTTGCGTCCGCAGCCCTCCCGAAGGGCGTGTTTGCAGACACTGTGCTGAAGACTCCGGCGAAGTCGATAACAATCGCCAAGACTTCGTGCGGTTTCGAGCGCGAGCCTATGGTTAGGCCCTTCGGCTTCAAGGGCGGCTACTTGACCGAGGAATGGATAGTCTCGGCCTACGTCGCATCGACTTCGGGCAAGCACGGCATAGGCCTTGGCACGCAGAGTTGCCTGTGGTCGGACGCGAAGGTGTTTGCCGCGAACTCGGAGGCGGGCGGAAACGCGATAATGTTCTCGATGACGCAGTACGCACTGAAGCTCATCGTCGGCAAGACGTTCACCTCACCCGTCGAGCTCAACGACTGGCTCTGGCCGCAGGTCTGGGAGTACGGCAAGAAGGTCTCGGCGAACCCCGACCTCCGCGCCACCTACGCGCTCAACGCTCTTGTCGCAGTCGATAACGCCATTTGGGTCCTCTTCGCGAAGGAGAACGGTCTCGCCTCGTTCGACGATATGATTCCCGATGCGTACCGTCCCGCACTCGCCGCGCACCATGCGAAGTGCGCGTCGATTCCGCTCTTTTCCTACAAGGTCCCTGTCGCGGAAATCAAGGAAGCGGTAGATTCGGGCTACTTCTTCATGAAGATCAAGATCGGCCAGCCCGGCACGCAGGAGGAGATGCTTGCGAAGGACATGGCGCGAGTCTCCGAGATACATGCCGTCCTCAGGGACTGCCGCACGCCATACACCAAGAGCGGCAAGCTCCCGTACTACTTCGACGCAAACGGACGCTATGAGAAGAAGGAGACGTTCCTCATGTTCATCGACCACCTCAAGAAGATCGGCGCGTACGACCAGGTGGCGATCGTCGAGGAGCCGTTCGACGAATACGCGGACATCGACGTGAACGACATACCGCTTCGCCTCGCGGCGGACGAGTCTGCGCACACCGTGAAGGACGCCATGGAGCGCATTGAAATGGGCTATCGCGCCATGGCATTGAAGCCTATTGCAAAGACGATGTCCATGTCGATGAAGATTGCGCAGGCGGCGTATGAGAGGGACATTCCGTGCTTCTGCGCGGACTTGACGGTCTGCCCTGCGATGGTCGAGTGGAACAAGGCGGTCGCGTCGCGCCTTCCTGCATTCCCCGGAATAGGCGACCTCGGGCTCGTCGAGACGAACGGGCACATGAACTTCCGCAACTGGGAGACGATGCGCAAGGACCTTGCATACCCCGACGCGCACTGGACGCGGACGGAGAAGGGCGTGTTCGAGTGCGATGACGACTACTACGCGAAGTCCGGCGGAATCCTCGAGCCGATGCCGAGGTACGAAAAGATGTATGAGATGATGTAATTAGCCACAAAGAACACAAAGGTCGCAAAGGCTTTGTGTTCTTTGCGTTCTTTGCGGCAAAATCATTTATCGGAAAGGAGAAAACAAATGGAAAGACGTGAATTCATAAAGGCAACGACGATGGCTGCGGGCGTGATGGCCGTGCCGAACATCCTGAGGGCGCAGGGCTCGAAGGGGCGTGTGCGCATGGGCTTCATCGGCGTCGGCAACCGCGGCACTCAGCTCATGCACATCTTTATGAAGAACCCTCTTGTCGAGGTTACGGCGCTATGCGACATCTACGACCCGTACCTGAAGCGCGACGACTCTGCGTTCGACCCTAAGTTCCTCGAATGGGGGCTTAAGGGCCGTCTCCCGAACTTCCGGAACAAGGACGGCTCCCTGAAGAAGCAGGAAGTCGAACTTGCCGCGCGCATCAAGGCCGGCACGTGCAAGCTCTACACCGACTACAAGGCGCTTCTCGCCGACCCGAACGTCGATGCCGTCTGCATTGCGACGCCCGACCACTGGCATGCCATCCAGACAATCGACGCGATCAAGGCGGGCAAGGATGTCTATTGCGAGAAGCCTCTCACTGCGACAATCGCCGAAGGTCGCGCGATGGTGAATGCGCAGAAGAACTCGAAGCAGATTGTCGCCGTAGGCTTGAACCGCCGCGGCAACGATGCGTATCAGGCGCTCAAGAAGGAAATCGCGACCGGCAAGTACGGAACGTTCCGCACGGGGCGTGCGGCGCGAGTCTCGAACATCTGCCCTAACGGAATCGGCAAGTGCCCGCCATGCGATCCGCCGAAGGGAATGGATTGGGACGCATGGCTCGGTCCGCGCGCGTACCGTCCGTATAAATATACAATAGCGCCGTACTACTTCCGCTGGCAGGTCGATTTCTCGAGCCAGGTCGGCAACTGGGGCGTACATTACCTCGACGCGATGCGCTGGATGATGGACGAGAAGGCGCCGCGCTTCATCACGGCGGTAGGCGGCAAGTACTACACCGAAGACCGTTCGGACGCGACGATTCCGGACACGATGTTCTGCATCTTCGAGTTCGCGAGCGGCAAGGCGATGGAGTTCAACGTGTTCGAGGGCGGAAGGTCCAATCCCATCAAGCAGGGCGAGCTCGAGCTTGCATCTGGCGACGCGACGATATTCGCCGACCAGCAGGGCTGGCAGATTCTCCCTTCAAAATCCAAGGAGTTCAACAATTCAGTCAACTCCTTCGAGCTGCAGAAGTACGTGTTCAAGGAAGCTTTGCTGGACGACGGCTCCGCAGAGAGCGCGACCAAGAACGTCATCGGCGACTTCCTCGACCGCTGCATTGACCGCAACCCCGCCGTTCTCTGCACGCTTGAGGAAGGGCATCGCTCAACCTCGTTCGCGCATCTCGCGAACATTGCCTACAAGCTCGGCCGACGTCTCGAATGGGACGCCGAAAGAGAGGTCTTCACGAATTGCAACGAAGCAAATGACCTGCTGCACTACAAGTATCGTGACGGATACAAGTTGGGATGAATAGAAGAGACTTTATCGCGACGGCCTCGGCGGCAGCCCTGACGGGCTGCGCCACGGGCGGGCGCGTGTCCTCGCGCACTGCACGCTTCCACGTCTTCTCCAAGATGTTCCAGCCGCCGGTGACGAAATCGCCGGAGGCGCTCTGCGAGCTGATGGCGGCGGCGGGCGCGGACGGAATCCAATGGACTGTCCGCAAGGGCGGACACGCCACGCCGGAAAACGCGAAGACGGAGCTGCCGCGCCTCGTCAAGGTCGCGGAAAGCTTCGGGCTGAAATGCGAGTCGATATGCACGGGGATTACAGGCGACGCCTTCGCCGTCACCGCAGACGCAACCATTCTCAAGGTTGCCGCCGACTGCGGCATCAGGCAGTTCAGGACGGGCTACTTCTTCTACGACGAAGAGAACGAGACGTTCGTGCAGTCGATGGAGCGCTTCAGGCGGTCGTTCGCATCGCTTGCGCGGCTTGGAGAGAAGACGGGCGTGAAAGCGGCCTACCAGAACCACTCGACATGGGGCCCTGCGATATTCGGAGGTGTGGTCTGGGACATCTACGAATGTCTGCGCGACCTTGATCCGCGCTGGATTGGCGTCGAGTACGACCCGATGCATGCGTATTTCGAGACGTACGAATCATGGCGGCGCGGCTTCGATCTTGTTGCGCCGTGGATTGCGTCCATCGACCTCAAGGACTTCCGTTACAAGCTGGACGCGAAAAATCCAAAGATGATGG
>JBGUVV010000283.1:0-10149 GCA_045220525.1 Kiritimatiellia bacterium | reverse complement strand
AGCGGTGGAGGTTGTACGGAGCCTTCCATCCGCGCGGCCCCTGATAGAAGTCGATGAAGTCGAAGTCCGCCCCCTTGGCGACGATGTTGGGGGATGCGATGTCCCCGGGCCTCAGGCGGTTGATCGTCAGGCAGTTCGGGAACGCGACCACTTCGTCGTCCGGGCACCGGCGCGCGACGAAACGGCGGCCCTTGATGACTTCGACGACCCAGATTTCGTCTCGGTCCGCTATCGTGAAGAGGCGGGACGGCTTCGTGTAGCCGAAGCGAGAGACGAGGTTCGTAATCACGTCCACGCCCTCCCTCGCAGTGCGGGCGACCTCAATCATGTCGACGCGCAGCCTGTAGCCGATGCCATCGCCTGTAAGCGAAGAGCTTTCGCCCTCCTCGGGCAGCTCGCCCTTCTTGCCCGCCCATTCGGAGACCACGCCTCCGTTGTTGGAAAACACCGCAACGCCGTGTTCGTTGAAGAAAGAGTGCGCAATCGGCTGCGGTCCCTTGTCCGCCTTGACCTCCGACCAGAACGCGGCAGCTGCGCCCTGACGGCGCGGCAGATACGCATAGCGCATGAAGCATCCGGCGTAATGGTCCTCGTTGTGGGCGACAATCACCCTGCCGGTCGCGCTGGCCTTCTTTCCTACGAGAATGGCCGTGCATGCAAAAGCGTCAAAAGCCGCCGCCGCAACGACCGCCGCCGCGACGACAAAGGCGACGCTTTTCCTGTTCAAAATGGAATGTATCATAATCAATACTCCTGACTTGTCAGTATTATATCAAAATCCAGCCCCAAAGGACACAGCTGCTTCGCCTTGCCGACCTTAATCGGCGAAGCCAAGGCGGATCACGACGGCTTCGTTGGATAGTTCGTCGGCGGGAATCCCCATCAGGTGAAGCGCCGGCTTTGCGCCTGGCGTATTCCATTTCCACGGAGCCATCTCGACGACCGCCCTCAGCCGGGTTCCAGTGTTAACGACAATTGCCTCGTCGGGTAGCTGCTCAAACTTGGGAAGGAACACCCCCGTCGCCATTACCGGCTTGAGGAAGTGCAAATAGACGTCCTTATCGCGACGGGTGACCGTCATGTCCGCCGAATCCGTCAGGTTTGTGTCAACTACGACATCGCGGAACGACTCGCGCACCCTTGCATACCAGCGCCCTACGGACGCCATGCAGCTCTTGGCCTCGTCAGGTATCGTTCCGTCAGACTTAGGCCCGACGTTAAGGAGATAGTTTCCGCCTGTCGAAAGATAGCGGTCGATATTGCGCGAAAGATAGCCGAGGGTGCGGTAGTCTTCGTTGACGCGGTAGCCCCAGCTGTTCACGCCTACTGCGTCACACGCCTCTACGTGGCGATTGCCAAGGGCCCATTTGTAGTCGCGCTCCGGCGTGGAGTAGTCGCAGGTGCTTTTGTTGCCCCATCCCCTGTCGTTTATCATGATTCCCGGCTGCAGCTTCCGCACCATTTCGTCCATCTCGGGAAGCTCGATGCCAGTCGGGATGTCCCAGAAGAAGCAGACGATTTCGCCATAGTTAGTGAGGAGCTCCGTTACCTGGGCCTTTACGTAGGCAACATACTTCTCCATGTCCGGCGCGTCGCCGGGCTGCGGGGGAATCTGGTGGGTGCTCTTTTCGTTGTAGGCGTTCGGATGGTGCCAGTCGGGGTTGGAGTAGTAGAAGCCGAGCTTCATACCTCGCCGCCTGCATGCGGCTGCGAGTTCGCCTATTACATCACGCCTCGCGGGCGTGTTCGTGACCTTGAAGTCGGTTGTCGCCGTGTCCCACATGCAGAATCCGTCGTGATGCTTCGTCGTAATGACGATATACTCCGCCCCTGCGGATTCCGCAACGTCTATGAAATCCCCGGGGCTGAACTTCTCGGCGAGAAAGCGGTCTTTATACTTTTCGTATTCCGCGCGAGGAACGCCATAACGGCACTGCTCCTGCTCGTGAAGCCCGCCGACCGAGTATATTCCCCAGTGGACGAACATTCCAATCCGCCTGTTGAAAAGCCCCTGCCCGTCGGCGAACACAGGTGCGGCGACCGCCACAACTGCCGCGACTGCCGCCGCGACGACAAAGACGACGCTTTTCCTGTTCACAAGGGCATGTTGCATGGATATCCCCCAGCCCTACGGCTTCAAGCGACGGAAGGCGAGCCTGTCTATCAAGAACTTCCCCTCCGCCTCCCTCGCCGATGCCCAAAGCTCATACCAATTAGGATCAACGTCCATGCCGTCGGCTAGCACATGGAAGTCCTTCAGCCGGAAGGTCGACCTCCACGACCACGGGAACCAGAATAACGAATCGCGCCCTATGTGGCACTTGCCGAGCTTTACCCACGAATAGGCGCCCGGCCTTACGTCGGCGGTATCTATCCTGAACGAGAACCCGTCCTTCGACTGCAAGTCATAGATCCCGCATTCCACCGGCATCTTCTTGTAGTCCTTCGCAGCCACGGCGCGGCCGCGCTCGGAAATTGGATCGTCGGCGCAGGCAGAGGGGGACGCATGGTAGTCGACGCAGACGAGGTCGGAGTCGGGAACGGGCTTGAGCTCTTCGGGGAGATCCTTGAACTTGAGCACCAACAGCTCCAGCATCTCGTCCACGTCGGCCTCGGCTTTCTCCCGCTCCGACGGCTCCATCAGTGCCGTCCTGGCCGTCTCCTTCGCGTATTTGCGGTATTTCTCCTGCGCATCGGCGTAGGCAGACGAGGCGGACGGATCCTTCTTGTATGCCATGACGAGCCGTTTCCAAGCCGCCGCGAGCATGCGCGCAACACGCGCCTTCGCAGCTCCCGGCGGGAGCGCGTCGTATGCCGTCTGCACGTCTGCCGCGAATTTCCGCATCGTGTCCGGGTCCTCCAGCCACGGCAACACGCGGGAATGCCAGTCGCTCGCGGTCTTCGCTGGATTGGAGACTATCCTGCGCCGCAGGAACTGGATCGCCTTGCACATGGTTTCCGCGGCGGGGCCGTATGCCCTGCAGTAGGTCCTGATCAGCGCATCGACGTCGAGCGACGGATCGACGTAGAGCTTTGACAT
This sequence comes from Kiritimatiellia bacterium, assembly GCA_045220525.1. Lineage (GTDB taxonomy): Bacteria > Verrucomicrobiota > Kiritimatiellia > RFP12 > UBA1067 > UBA1067. The sequence goes on along the minus strand of JBGUVV010000283.1, from coordinate 7,109 downwards.
CAAGTAGGCGTTCAGGTCGTAGAGCGGCTGGCCGCGGAATTCCATCTCCATGAAAAGCATTGGAACTCCGCTCTCGGCGAAGAAGGCGGCGTCGGCCTTTATCGCGTCCGGGGCGACCTCCGGCATCGCGCCGCCCGACAGCATGTAGTCCCAGACCTCCATGTTGCCGGTGAGCTGCCGCCATTCCTCGAACTCCCGCGCCTGCCGCTCGTTGTAGTGGCCGGGCGTCCTGAGAGGGATGGTGTGGTCGGAGTGGCTGTAGACGTCGCACCACCAGATGCGGACATTCGGCTCGACCGAGATCGTGCCCGGCTTCGGCGCGCGCTCCGTCGAAACGTAGGCGAACGTGCGCAGCTGGACGCCGGGATACTTCTTGCGGATGTCGCGCGCAAGGCGGTTCACGAACTCGAGCTGCAGCCCGGCGTCGCCGCCGTCCTTGTGCCCGCCCTCCTTGCGGTCGTATTTCGCAATGACCTTGCTGCACTCCGGGCAAAGGCAGAGGAAATCTGAGTTGTCGCCCTGCGTGAAGTCGTAGACGAGCGGAGGATCGGCCGGATTCGCCGCGCGGTCGGCCGCAACGAACCTCTCCAACGACTCAAGGACGAGCCGGTACGTGTCGGGGTTGGTGTAGCAGAGCTGGCTGCCGGCGTTCTCGATGCCGTGCCTCTTGCCGTCCGGCCCCATCGAGTAGTATTCGGGATGCTCAGCGAACCACTTTTCAGGCGGCAGGTAGCAGAACGAGCTGTGGCAGTTCTTGACCTGCAACGACACGCGATAGTCCCCCTCTATCGTGCGCGGGACTTCGAGACCGAGCGCCATTCCGAACCGCTCCCAGTATCTCTTGACCGTCGGGTACTTTTTGCTGTCGTACATCGCGTGATAGACGCTCCGGCCGTATATGGCGGGGCGAGTCGTCCTGTCGCATGCCGCCGCCTCAAGGCCGGGGTTGAACGTAAAGACGTCGTCTCCCTCCACCGTCAGCACATGGTAGTCGCACACCTTCTCCATGAAGTCGAAGACCGCGCGCGTCGCGGAATATGCAGTCTTTCCATAGAGGAAGACACGGCCATCGGCGCACTTAACGCGCCAGTCGCCGTTGCGCATCCCAGCGCCGTCGATCCCCGCCGCCCTTGCGGCTGCCGAGGGACCTATGTATATCGCAGGGCAGGCATCCGCCGGTTCAGAGCCTTCTTCAAACACGGGGGCCATCCGCCCCGTCGTCTTGCATATCGCGTTGGTGAGCTCGTCCGCCGCGAAGGCGAGCCTTGACGCCTCCCCCTTGTCTTCGACCCTTGCCTTGACCACGACTGCGTCCGCCACCTTGAACCCTGCTGGCCGTTTCCTGTCGGCGCCGTTAAGAGTCTTGCGGACAACGGCAACCTGGTCGACGGCGAAGATGGTGTCTTCCGTCGCCACCTTGGCTTTCCAGATGTCCGGCCCGGAGACCTTAAGCGAAATCCAGACTTCATACTCCTGCCCAAGTTCGGAATTGTCGCTTATTACGCCGTCGAGCGGAATGTAAAATCCTGGACACACCGTCACCTTGGACTCCGCCGTCAGCTTGAAGCGGCCGCCGAGGCGATACCAACGATACCCCTTCGGCTGCTCCGGCGGCAGATCCTGCGGGGTGCAGCGCACCGTCCCCGCCATCGTCGGCCAGACGGCGCAGCGGAGCGGCCATGGGAAGTTCTCCAGCCGGTACCCGGGGCGGTCGTTCTTCTTGGCAAGCGACATGTTCGCCGTGACGGCGCTCCCGACCGGGGTGCCCTGATCGGGCACGAATTCGATCACGGAAGAGTGCCTGATCGCGAAAGTCGCAGGGAAGAGGCTGAGCGCGTCTTCCGGCACGTCCTTGAAGATTTCAGGAACTGGCAGTTCCTTCGCCTTGTCGAGATACTCGAAAAGGCCAGTTACGGCCCGCTGCTCTGCGGCGGCCTTAGCCGTGTAGCCGCGACGCACCTTCTCGCCCTCGAACACGAGGCGGTAGCGCTCGGCGACCGCGTCCCAGTCTGGGAGCCCAACGTCAGCGCCAGCCTTCTCGGCCTGGCGCCGCAGCGTGGCCGCTCTCAGGAGATAGTAGCGATCAAGCGACGAAAAGGCGTTCGCCACCCGCATCGTCCGCTCGGGATCCGCCCGCACGGCGTGAATCGCCTCGTTGCGCAGGGCGTAGAACGCGCCCACTCGCGACGCATCGAGAAACGCATAGTCCGACAGGTTCGGGAACCAGCGAACGCTCGCCCCCGCCTTGTCGGCCGCCTCGCCGAGGAGTTCGCGGTAGCGGCGGATCGCGGCACCGGCCTCTGGGCCATAGTAGAGGTCTGTGAACGTCTCGATCAGCTTGCGGTCGTCGAGATCGGGATTCTCCACAAGCTTGATCTCCAGCCATACCTTGAGGTCCCTTAAGTCGGCCGCTATCGGGTTTTCGTGCTCGAAGAAAAAGCCCTCGCCCTTCGAATCGCGCAAAAGCCGGATGTCGGGGGCAAACGTGCGCTCCGCCGGCGTCGGCAGGTTGACTACCGACGGCGCCCAGTATGTCACAGAATAGTCCCACATCGTGATGGCATCGGCGTGCTTCGTCCACTCGCGGAGATTGGCAAGATGCGGCGCGTTCTCGTCCGCCGTCCAGGGGTGGACCATGTTAGATGTCGTGTCGCAGAGGCGGATGACTACGTTATGCCGCGCCTTGAGAGCCTTCGGCGGCTTCTCCGTCGAATGGAGGGCCATCATCGCGAATCGAGCGTCCTGCGCCTCGTCTTCCAGCTCGGCGGCGACAAAGTTGGCGAAGTCGAGAAGTATCCCGGAGTTCGACCCCTCGCGCTCGAAGATTTCCAGGCAGGCCGGGCAGCGGCAGAAGCCGTCGTAGGAGTCGTTCTGGTCTATCGCGTAGTAGAGCGGGAAGTCCTGCCCAGTCCTGCGGCACGTCGCCAGGTCGTCGCGGATGCGCTCGCGCAGCTTGTCGGTCCAGTACCTCCTCAGTTCGGGATTCGTGAGGCAAAGCTGGCTCTGCGCCTGGCCGTTGGCGCGCTCGAGATGGCACGTGCGCTTCCCGTCGATGAGCGGGAACCATTCCGGATGCTCCTTAAAGAGCCGCCTGATTTCATCAGGACCGCCCATGTTCGTATATAGCGTATGCGACCCGCCGGCACCGCCGAACACCCTCCCGCCGCCATATTCCGCCGACGAGACATTCATGCGGTTGCGCGCGAGGAAGCGCTGTCCGCTCTCGCCGGGGACGTCGTAGATTTCACGGTAGGGCATCGCCGGCTTCCCGCGCATGTCGCCCTTCGGAAGCGGCAGTTTTCCATGCGTCGGCACATGGTCCGTGGCCGGAGTAAGCCACCGCACCCCGGCGACGTCTTCAAGGTAGTGGTAAACTGCGTAGAGCGTCCCGCGAGGCCTGCCGCCAGCCAGGACGAGCGCACCGTCCCTTGCAAGGACAGCCCACTCCTCCTTGCCGAACCTGCCGAGATCCGGGATATGAGACTTTGCAAACTCCGTCGCGCCGAGATGGACGGCGACAGCCCCAGTGACTCGATCTTCCGAAGCGACCTCGACCCGCCGCCCCGTCATCTTCCCGAGATACTCGGCAAGTTCCCTCGCCGCAGTCTTCTCTGCGGAAATGCGCTCCCGCGGGACGGCAACCGTCAGGACATCAGAACCGGCCAGGCCGGCGGAGATCAGGCCCGCCGCCACCAATGCAAGCAATATCCTCATGGCTGCGTTCACTTAAAGATAACGACCGCGCCCCTTCTCTTCTTGACGGAATAGACGGTGCGGCCTGTCAAGTCGTCTTTGCGCTTCGCGACCTTAAAGCCGTCGCCAAACGCAATCGACTCGTCGTCTTCGCGCACAGTAAGGACATCCACAAATCCATCTGCGGCAAGTGCGCCAGCGAGCGTAATCTTCGCACCGCCCGCGCACGTAACCCTGCCAAGCGACATGCCGGCCGCGGCAATCCGCAGCTCGCCCGAGCCGGTCACCGCCAAAGTTCCCTCCGACACGATCGGCGTCTCAAACGTCAGCTTGTGCCCGCCCGTCGCAAGCGTCAGCGTCGAGTGGTCGTCAAGGTCGAGACTTGCCTCGCCGCCAAGAGTCCAGTTGCCAGTCGGCGCAATCGTCGCGTTGTCCTTGGCCGAGAGAACCACGTCGTTCTCCCAGTTGACGGGCACGAGCGTGAGGCTCCCTTCGATACGCACACCGCCCGCTGGCGCGGCGGAAACGCCGCCCGCGAGAGTCAGCGTGCCGTCGCCGCGGAACGACTGCCGCGCCGTCGGGACCAAGGGGCAGTTCACGACGAGCGCCCCATCGACGTAGTGGGTGTTGTTGCTCGTAAAGGTCAAGTCCGTTCCGTCAATCGTCGCCGTCGCGCCCGTGGCGACAGCGAACGCGCCCTCGCCGTATTCGTTGACGTCGCCCGCCTGGTTCAGGGTCGCGAACGTGCCGCCCGGCATGACCGTCAAGCGCGAATTGCGCTTGGCAAGCGTGGCGGTGTTGTCCGACTTCGACCTGGCCATTACGCGTACATAGTCCGACGTCCAGCTTCCGCCGAGGCGGATGTCGCCGCCAAAGCCAAGCGGGCACCATCCGCCGCCGACCTTCACGCCACCGCCACCCACAAGGGCGATAGGGCCTTCGCCATACGCCGTAACGCGGATGGCGACGTTTCCACCCACACGATTGGAGATGACGGCGGGAAATTTGCCGTATGCATGGATTGACGGCGTTCTGTTCAAATTTCCCCACTCGAGAGGATAGTAGAACGTGGCCGTCTCCTCGCCGCTGACCATGAAAGGCCCGCTGGCGGATCCAAATTGGAACATGGCAGCCTCAAGGCTATTTGCAAGCGAGATATCCGTATTCAGGCATCCATTGAAATAAGCGAGGTGGTTCTTCGTATTGGCGACGTCATTGCTCACCCAGTTGCCTGCAGTGGCGTAAAAGCCGTCGGAACCGGCGCCCGACCAGTAACGCATCCAATCACCCTTCCCTTTCGACGCCGAGACCGCCGTGGCGTTGCCATCCGTAAGATAGACGGCGTTGCCCGTCTTCGCAAGCGACCATCCAGTCGGCCAAGCCCCAAGCGCATATTCTATCTTCGACAAATCCGGGTCTGTTCCGGCCGGAGCAAAGTAGATTGGATACAAAGTCCCCGCCGTCAACGACGCGGGGAGCGCCGTCACGACGATCTTCGCCCCGTCGCCGAACGACGCCGTCGCGGCGGCATCGACGTAGTCTCCAAGCGAGAGGTCTATCTTGAGCGTCGCCCCGTCGCCCAGCTTCAGGTTCATCGCCTTGAGCCCGGCCATGGCCGTCTGGGACGTGTCGTTCGTAAAGACGAGCGTCGTTCCGTCCGCGACTTCCAGCGTGCGGAACTCCTCCTTGCCCGTAGCCGCCGCAAGCACGGCCGCGCCGCCGCCCGTCGCCTTAAGCTCCGTCGCACCGCCCAACCTGACGCTGCCCATGTTGATGGCCCGGGGCGTTCCCGGCGCAAAGCAGTCCTCTGTGTCATACACCACGGGGCCGTATGGCTCGATTCTGTATCTTGTCACGCCCGCACCTACGAGACTCATTGGCACGTCGCCGCCCCAGGCTCCGAAAACGATGCCGTCCCAAAATCTCACGGGCAAGTCGTAGTTGTTCCCCGACCCCACCCGTCGGAAACCGTAGTTGCCAAGGCAAAGCCGCGTCAGGTATAAGTCGTAATAGGAAGCGGATTGGTTCTTGGCAATAGTGACAACCCCGTTGGCGTAGATCGATGAGCCTCCACGCAGAACGACGTCCCCGTTGAAATCCACAACGCCAGCCTTGTCTGTGTTGTTGGTCACGTAGATTGAGCCACCTGCATGGTAGTCGCCGGCAACATAGAAGTCAAGTGCGCCTCTATAACTGCTGTTGAGCGGTGTGGAAGTCGGAATAACGAGTTTACCACCCACCGACGGCAAGTATTCGGCAAACGAATCGCCCTGGCTATAGCTGTCACGGCTCGAAGAAAGACGATTGTACTCAAAGCTGTCACCCAACCCCACCATCAGAGTGCCTCCGAGGTTCTCAATATGGGCGCCGGCGTAAATCTTTGTCATATAGGCATAGTTTTCGTTAACGTGGAACACGCCTCCGAGGAGACGGGCGCGCGTAATCGACTCACGCGGCGGGTCAGGACTGTAAAGCCTCCATCTCTTTGCTTGCGCCAGACCGTCCATTACGGTGATAGTGGCGTTGTTCGTGAACTGCAACGTGCCACTTGAGCGTCCAAAAGTTCCACCCTCGACAATGATCTTGGCATCGCCGCCAAAAGTCACAGGGGAGCTGTCTGGGGAGTAAGGCTCGATTTTGCCGGACACGAGGCGCAAAGTGCCGTCGAGCGCGCCATTCACGTAGCAGTCCTTGAACGTCAGCTTGATTCCATCTATCCTGAGCTCTCGACCGGCGCCCACCTTGATGTAGCCGGTGGACGAGAACAACTCGCCGGGACCGGCGAGCGTCACGGTGCCTGAACCTTCCGGCAGCTCTATCGAATTGTATGAGTGCGCACCATCATCGGGGACATAGACAGTGTAGTCCTGACCAGCAGGGAATGAGACTTCGGTGGGACTGTATTTCTCCGGCGACCAGTTGGCGGCAGTGGTCCACTTGCCGTCGCCGGCGCCCCCCGTCCAGACGTTATTATCAGCTAACACCCCCCCCCCTATCAAAAACGTGAAGATAGAGGCAAGAGTCAACTTTGTAAAGCGTCCAGTCATGTCAGTGTTTGCCATTGCAGCACATCCTTTCCTTGCATCTCCAAGTTGTTGTCAGTAATTATACCAAATCCCCCACACACGAATCAACACCGCCGCCACGCAATCAAAGATTCCAAATCAAGGGACAGGATTCTCTTGGCGCGTCTGCCGGGCCGGTTTTTTATCTCGCGCAGAGGCGCAGAGGCGCGGAGGTTGGAATTCGAAGGCAAACATCCCCCTTTCCCCCGCCGGGAGCGAGGGAATCATGGCAACGGCATTGAGGTCGGGACGCCGTTCCCCGTCGCTTTTCAGGCGACGAGGTGGTACCGCCGCATCCGCATCGCGCCGACCGCGACGCGCGGAACCGACGCGAGGCCGAGGACGAGGATC
>JBGUVV010000282.1:0-8822 GCA_045220525.1 Kiritimatiellia bacterium | reverse complement strand
ACGGGGGATGCGGTTAAGCCAATCAAGCGCGGCAGTTATTCGCCGCCAGTGGGCGATGGCAATGGATGCCGCGAGCGAAAGTGCCGCGCAGAAAACGACAATGCTTGTCAGAATGTCCGTCATGACTCAGACGGGATTATACCATATTCCGCCTCACCTCGGTTAGGCATCAGGTGCCAAGCAACTCAGAAAAATCTATGTCGGGATATGGGCCGCCCGCAGGGAAGCGCGGAATCCTCACGATTTTCGCGGGGAAGCCGAGGCGCGAAAGATGGCGCAAAACGGCCTCCTCTGCGTCGGCATCAAGGCGCGGATCGTCTGAAAGGAATTCGTTGTGGACTACGCCTACGACCTCCATGCCGCGCGACTTCGCGGCATCGAGGGAAAGAAGCGCGTGGTTTATCGCGCCAAGCCTTCCGCACGTCACAAGCACAAGCGGCCACCCCTCCTCCGCCGCAAGATCGACGGAAAGCATCTCCTCTGAAAGCGGAACGTCAAGCCCACCCGCAGACTCGACGAGGACCACTTCGTGCCGCTCGGCGCAAGCACGCACGGCGCGGCGAATCGCGCCGACATCGACCTTTCGCCCCTCAAGACTCGCCGCGAGTAGAGGCGACGACGGGAAGCTGAATATCTGCGGCGCCGTCAGCCCCTCTGCGTCCTCAGGAAACTCGCCTACGCCTGAAATCGCGCGATGCGCCTCGAGGTCTTCTGAAAAGCCGTCGCAGCCCGTCTGGACCATCTTGACCGTTATTGCATCAACGCCCTTCGCGGCAAGATAGCGCGCCATGAGCCCGACCGCCGCAGTCTTGCCGATTCCGGTGTCGATGCCGGACACGAAAAACACCTTGTGCGCCATCTCTCAGAAGAACGTCATCTGCCCCGGCATCTCCGAGAGCTTGCGGCGAGGCTTCCTTGCGCACTTCTGGGCGCCGACTTCGAGGTCATTTGCCTCAAGGTTCCGAAGTATCTCGGCGGCGCGGTCCACCACCTCTGCCGGGAGCCCGGCCATCGCGCCAACGTGGATGCCGAAGCTCCTCTCGGCGACTCCTGGCACGATGCGCCTTAAAAAAACGAGCCTTCCGCCGTCGTCCTTCACCTTCACCGTGTAGTTCTTTACCCCCGAAAACGCGTCTGCGAGGTCGGCAAGCTCGTGGTAGTGGGTGGCGAAAAGCGTCTTCGCCTTCGCCTGCGGCTTTCCGTGGAGATACTCGGCGACCGACCACGCGATGGATATTCCGTCGAACGTAGAAGTGCCGCGCCCGATCTCGTCGAGGACGATGAGGGACTTGGGCGTAGCGTTGTTGAGAATGTTCGCAGTCTCCTGCATCTCAACGAGGAACGTGGAGCGCCCCCTCGCTATGTCGTCGCCCGCGCCTATGCGAGTGAAAATCCTGTCTATTGCGCCCATGCGCATCTTGGAGGCCGGAACAAACGATCCCATCTGCGCCATTACCGCAATTGTCGCCACCTGGCGTATGAAAGTCGACTTGCCCGCCATGTTCGGGCCGGTTATGAGGAGAATCTGGTCGGTAGTCGTGTTGAGGAACGCGGAGTTCGGGACGAACGGCTCGGCGTCAGGCAGCTGCTCCACCACAGGATGGCGGCCGTCTTTTATGTCGAGGACGTCGGAGTCGTCGATCTCAGGCCTTGTGTAGCCAGCTGCAAGCGCACGGTCTGAAAGCGAAAGCGTGGCGTCGAGCTCGCCGAGGACGGCCGCAAGGACCTGTATGTCGTCGGTCCGCTCGCCGATCTTCGCAAGGATCTCGCCGTAAAGCCGCTGCTCAAGCGCGATGGACTTCTCCTGCGCTCCAAGGACCTTACCCTCGTAGTCCTTGAGCTCCGGCGTGGTGTAGCGCTCCCCAGTCGTAAGAGTCTGCCGCCGCACGTAGTCTTCCGGGACCATCGAAACAGAGCCCTTTGGAACTTCGATGACGAATCCGAAGGTCGAGACGTGCTTCACCTTCAGCTTCTGTATGCCGGTGCGCGCGACTTCCCGCGCCTGGTATTCCGCAAGCCACTTGTGCCCTTCATGCGATATGCCGCGCAGCTCGTCGAGCTCGGCATTGTAGCCGGGGGCGATGTAGCCGCCGTCTGTCGTGAGAGCGGGGGGATCTTCGACTATGGACTGCTCTATGAGAGAGACTACCTCCGACCTCGGCACAGGCATCTGGAGGCCGCGCGGACGCTCGGCAAGGCGCGAAAGCGCGTCAGCTATCTCGGGAACAGGGCGCAGCGACACGGCAAGGCCCCTCAGGTCGCGCGGGTTAGCCCTCCCGGAATCGACCTTTGCGATGAGGCGCTCAAGATCGCGCACTCCTGTGAGGAGCTGGCGAAGCGCGGAGAGGACGGCCCTATTCTCCACAAACGCCGCGACGCGGTCGAGACGCGCGTTTATGTCGTCGGGCCTCGCAAGCGGGCGCGAGATCCAGCTCCTTATGGCGCGCGCGCCCATCGGAGTCTTGGTGACGTCGAGAACGCCGAGAAGCGAAGCCTCCCTCGTAACGTCGCCGCCTGGAAGAAGCTGGAGGTGGCGTATCGTGCCGCCGTCGAGGACGAGCGCGTCGTCGCTTCTCCAGATACGGACCTTCCTCACATGCTCAAGCGAGTGGCGCAGAGTAATCCCGACATGGTAAAGGAGCGCCCCCGCGGCGGAAATAGAGTCTTCCGCGCCCTCAAGCCCGAAGCCGTCAAGCGACTGCACCTTGAAATGGCGCAAGAGGGCGTCGCGAGCTGTCTCGCACGAGAATATCCAGTCGTCGGCCTTCGTCACGTTGCGGGCCGAAGCGAGGGTGCGCCCGTCGCCGTCCGCGACGACGATCTCGGCCGGAGGGCAGCGCTCAAGTGCCTCGTCCATCTTTTCCTGGCTCTCGAAGGCCTCCACCGCGAACTCGCCCGTGGGGAGGTCGAGAAACGCCACGGCAAGCCCGCTTGCGGCGGCTATGTAGTTGGTCGCCGCCTCGTCGAGAAGGCCGTCTTCAGTGACGGTGCCGGGGGTCACTATGCGCGTAATCTCGCGGCGGACAAGCCCCTTTGCAGTCTTCGGGTCCTCCACCTGGTCGCAAAGCGCGGCGGTCTTGCCCGCGCGGATTAGCTTGGCGAGATACGAGTTGAGAGCATGGTAGGGGACACCGCACATCGGCATGTCGCCGCGATGCGTGAGCGTGGCCCCGAGAATCGGGGAGGCGACAATCGCGTCCTCGCCGAACATCTCGTAGAAGTCGCCGAGGCGGAACATCACTATCGCGCCCGGCGGCACTTCGCGCTTTATCGCGAAGTACTGCCTCATCATCGGAGTCGCTTCCGCAGCCATCAGAACCCGAGCTCCCTCGCGGATAGAGGCATCATCGTGCGCACAAGCGCCGACGAGCCCGGAGGCATGTTTTCCGCCGTCATAGGCACTATGCGTGTCGCGGACTCATACTCGCCAAGCTCGCGGCCATATTTCACGGCATCTGAAAGAGGGCCATTCCGTCCGACGGACAGAAACGCCGAGACCTTTGGCCTTGCCTCGGCGCGCGCTGCAAGGAGCCCGCGCTCGCGCAAGGTCCTGTAGCAGGCGATGGCCGTGTTGACAGCAGGATCCACGAAAACGATGTCTTCGGCGATCAATGACGAGTAATCCTTGCTCTCGCGCATCTTCGCAAGAGTCTCGCGGAATACGTCAACGACAAAGGGATAGTGCGTGCAGCCGAGGATTATTGCCTTGATGGGCGACTTGCCGCCGCTCGCGCGATACTCCTCCACGAGCGCGACGATGTTGGTGCGCGCGCATTCGCGCATCCCGACGTCGCCGCTCTCGACGGCCTCGGCGAGCCCGATTCCGCCGCGGCTTGCGATCTCAACTGCGGCAGACGGCGCAAGCGCCCCGCGCAACGTGCGCTGATAGACGCCGGAAGATATCGTGGCGGGAGTCGCGATGACTCCGACTGCGCACGGCCCCTTCACGCCTGAAATCGCCTCCATTGCCCCTTCCACGCCTGCGTTGACTACGCCTATCACAGGCGAGTCGCCTGGTCGCGCCATCGCCTTTACGCGCTCAAGCCCGTAGGCCGTCGCGGTGTTGCAGGCGATGACTACGGCCTTGGACGGCTCATGGCCGAGGGGGCCGAGGACAAACTGCGCGTCCTTCACGACCAGCTCGCGGAGATATTCGGCCTTGCCTGCGGCATCGTAGCGGCCATACGGCATGTTGGCCTGGTCACCGAAATACACGAAGCTCTCGCCTGCAAAGTCGGGCTTGCCGTCAGGGCGCATCTCGCCTGTAGCGTTGTCGAAGCGGTCGATCTCAAGGAATCGTTCAAGAACCGAGAGCCCTCCTATCCCGGAGTCGAAAACCCCTATCGGCTGCGTGGGACGCGGCCCCGGCGCCCTCTTGCCCGCGAACTCCCTTACGCGGGCGTAGAAGCGCGTCCACAGGGGATCGTCGTTCAAGGCGACGAGGACCTCAGGGTGGAACTGCACGCCAGCCGCCGGATACCAGTCGCACTCTATCGCCTCGACAACGCCCTCGGGGGACTTCGCGGCCACGCGAAAGCCGGGCGCGAGCCTCTCCACCGCCTGGTGGTGGACGGAATTTACGTCAAATACGCCATCACCGCATATGGCCGCAAGCCGAGTGTCGGGAGACACAAAAATCTTGTGGACAATGTCGCGCGCCGAAAGGCCGATGTCGCGGCAACGGTGGGACTCCTGCGACTTGAACGGATATTCGCTCGGGAGATCCTGGTGGAGAGTGCCGCCGAAGAATACGTTCATGACCTGCTCTCCGCGGCAAGTCCCGAAGAGCGGGACTCCATGCCTCACGGCGCAGGAGAGGAGCGCCCATTCGTAGGAGTCGCGCGTCAAATTGACGCGGCCGAGCTTCGGGGCGGGCTCCTCGCCGTATCTCGCGGGAGCCACGTCCTCGCCACCCGTCATGATCAAGAGATCGAGCGACGGCACGATCCTCTCCAAGTCGCCGGCCGACGCCGTGCGGCACACTATGACCGGGACATCGCCGGAGCGGCGCACCGCCTCGACGTAGTTGCTTACGGAAATCGATCCGTCTGCGGCGCACGGATCGGAAATTCCGACGAGCGCCGCCGCAAGAAACAAAGCAGTCATGCTCCCTTGCCTCCCTTCGCCGCCTTATTGCGGCGGATTATGAAGAGCGAAACGCCTATCCACGCCGCAAGCGCGAAAGACGATATCAAGAAGACAGGGAGCCATCCAATCGTGAACACAAGGGCGAAAGCAAGCGCGACCCAGAGGTTCATCGCAGGCTCGTGGAGAAGCTGCTTTCCGGCGAACGACGCCGCGGCAATCGTCTTGTTGTCGGGATCGACGGTCCTGAGGAGGAGAAGCCCCGTAGCAGTTACGCCTGTCGCCTGGCCGAACTCGGCGATCCCGCGCTCGAACCAGGCCTCGGTGAAGAGGCGGCGCGAGAACCAGAGAACCGCGAAAATCGTCCACACGATGCCGGCGACGACCATGATCATGAGCGGCATCCAGTTCGCCGCGACTACGGAAAGCTCTATCGTAGTAATCGCCGACACGGCGAGGTAGTCGAGGGAGGCGCCGGAAATGCGAGTCATCTGGTCCTTGTCGACGAGGAGGTCGATCTTGGTCATGCGCGCAAGCACGTGCAGCAATACGCCGCCTATCATGCAGAGCGGGAACATCGGGAAGCCGCTAAATAGGCGCGTCCCCGCCTCCGGGAACATGGCTATCTCAAGATGCTTGAAACCCTCGAGGATTCCAAAGCCTATCAGCACTGCGAGCCCCACGATGGCGATGTGCCACGCGAGGGAATCGACGGAGTCCGGGAGGACCGTCTGCCGCCCCGCCGAGGGACGCATGTCGCGCGCATGGATGCCGCGCCTCTCGTTGACGGAGCGGCGGGAGAACGGGCGCACCATCTTCACGTATCCGCGCCTGTAGGCCCAGTTGACAAGAAGCATGCCTATCGCTATTCCGCAGACCATGCCTATCGTCGCGACGGTGTATCCAAGGGCGATGCCCGCCCGCCAGTCGTGGGCGATGAACGCCTCGGTCATGCCGCCGACGGTGCCGTGGCCGCCCTCGAAGCCAAGTTCCAGGAGGTTGCCGAAGGCGGGGGAGACATTGAAGACGGGCGCGAGCAGGAAGCCGCAAAGGCCTATGCCGACCACATACTGCCCCCATATGACGATCTGGGCGAGCGCAAGCTGCGGAAAGACGGACGATGCGAGGTTCTTGACCTTTGGGACTCCGCTGCCGAGGAAAAGCGTCGCGAATATGATGTTGATTAGAAAGCCCGGCATCCGGCGCATCTCGTCGGTGATCTCCTCGGGAATGACGGACCTAAAGCACGTCACGAGAACAAGGCCGAGAAGCCCGCCCACGACAGACGACGGCAAATACAGCTTCTGGAGGAGAGGTATCTGGACGCGCAGTATCTTGCCCGAGACGAGCAGGATGGAAAGCATCACGAATATTATTACTGCATTCATCTAACTACAAGGCTATTCAAGCTTCGACTTCTGCCTTGGGTCGAATGCGTCGCGAAGGCCCTCGCCCACGAGAACCGTAAGAAGCATCACCGTGAAAAGGGAGAGGGCCGGGAAGAGGACGAGCCACCATGCGCCGCGGAACTGCTGGGCCTCGTGCATAAGCTCGCCGCACGAGGGCGTCATCGGGGGAAGCCCGAAGCCGAGGAAGTCGAGAGCCGCAAGAGAGCCGATGGCCCCCATCAGCAGGAACGGGAAGAGGGTGACGAGCGGAGTCAGGGCATTTGGCAGGATGTGGCCGAATATTATCCGGGTCGCGGAAAGGCCCTGCACCTTCGCGGCATCGACAAACGCCCTCGTCCTGAGGCGAAGGAACTCGGCGCGCATGTAGTAGGAGACGCCTATCCAGTTGAAGAGCGCATAGCAGACAAGGAGGACCGTGAACGACCGCCCGACAGTAGAGCCGATGAAGATCATGACGTAGAGGAACGGGACGGCGGACCATATCTCGGTGAAGCGCTGGAGGGTTATGTCGGCTGTTCCCCCGAAATACCCCTCGACAGCGCCGACCACAAGGCCGGTCAGCATCGCCCAGAACGCGAGCATGAGGCCGAAGAGAAGCGCTATGCGCATGCCATGGACTACGCGCGCATATACGTCGCGCCCGCCTGCGTCGATGCCAAAGGGATGCTCCCTGCAGGGACGGAACGGAAACGATATCTCCGGCGGCGGCAGCTCCTTCACCGTCGCGGCTGGGGGATTCTTCGGCGAGAGGAATACGCGCGTGCGCCCTTCGCGGCTGCGCAGGCGGATGTCGTACTCCGACGAAATTGACTTGACCGCCGAAAGCGCCTCGGGCGACGTCCGGCCGCCGACGGCGGCAGCGACGTCCGAGGGCCCCTCGAAGTCTGAGACCTCGCCACCCGGGAGGATCGTGAACCGCGCCGTCCTTATGTCGTAGTCAGTCTCCACGACGGGCTTGCGGTATTTTTCAAGAGTCGCAGGGTCGATCACTTCCTTCGGGTCGCAAGGGCAAACGAGCTCTGCGCACATGCAGAAGGCGAATATCGCGCCAAGGGCAATGAGCGACCACCAGGCGCGGCGGATGCGCCTGAAGTTCCTGAATCGCCTCGCAAACAACGGTGACATCGCCCTATTTCTTCGAGAAGTCTATCCTTGGGTCTATGATCATGTAGAGAACGTCCGAAATCAGGTTGCCGACAAGCTGGAAGCTCGCCGTCAGCGCAAGAAGCGCAAGAAACACGGAGTAGTCGCGCCCGATTAGCGCGTCCCAGGAAAGACGGCCCATGCCCGGGATGTCGAAGATCGTCTCGACTATGATGGAGCCCGCGAAGACAAGCCCGATCATCGGCCCGATGCCGGTCGCGACGGGGATGAGGGCGTTCCTGAGGGCGTGGAGCCATATCGCACGGCGGCGGCTCGCCCCCTTTGCGATGACCGTCCTCACGTAGTCGGCGGAAATCTGGTCGAGGAGGGAGTTTTTCATGAGCAACGTGAGCATCGCGAACGACCCCGCGACGTAGCAGCAGATCGGAAGCGCCATGTGCCATGCGCGGTCGATGATGAACTCAAAGGTTGACGGGGGAACGTCGAAGTCAGAGGAGATGCCGCCAAGCGGGAACACGTCCCACAAGCCCTCCACCGTCCCGCAGAAAAGGGTCTTGAGCATCATCGCAAGCGCAAATGACGGAATCGCGTAGGCTATGAACACCACTACAGACGACCACGCGTCGAACATCTGGCGGTGGGAGAGGGCCTTTGCGATGCCGAGGGGCACGCAGACGAGATACGTAAGCAGCGCGGCCGTAAGCCCAAACCAGAGGGAAACCGGCAGGCGAGAGCGGATGAGCTGCCACGCCGTCTTGTTCGGATAGTCGTAGGACGGCAGCGAAAGCCCCATCTTGTTGGGGACGAGCCACTGCCAATACTGCACCCAGATAGGCTTGTCGAAGCCAAACTGCGCCTCAAGGGACTTCCTGTATTCGTCGGAGACCTGCGAATAGCCGGACGACCTCGACGCGCCCCCCTCGCTTTCCGCGCCAAGCCCGCGCATGCGCATCATGCGAATCTCCACCGGCCCGCCCGGAAGGAAGCGCGTCAGCGAAAAGCACACTATCGTAATCCCGATGAAAGTCGGAATTACCAGCAGCAGTCGCCTGAAGATGTACGCTATGCGATCCATGAAGGTTTAAATTATACCAAAAATTTCGCTTCCACTCCGCAATTTTATTTCAAATCTATCTATCGTATCTATCGTAGCGGCGCTTTGCCTCCGCGCCGGACTTTATTATCTCCGCAATCGCGCTACGGTCATCTGCCGCGAGAGCGGCG